>JBJDZJ010000172.1:27830-31154 GCA_051867915.1 Eubacteriales bacterium | reverse complement strand
CTCGGGTAGGCGTAGACCGCATCCGTGGGCGCACCGACAGCGTCATAGTGCGTGATGGCGTCCACGTAACCGCTGCCCGTGTAGACCGAGGTCTTGAAGGTGTACGGTGCCAGTCTTGCCGTAGTATCATCGTCCAGTGCAAAGGTGAGAACTACTTTATAAACAGTGCCGTACTTGAAGGTGCCGTCGGCGTTGAGACCGCTGGCTTCTTCGTCATAATTGCCATCAGTATCGTAACGGATCATGGCTTCCTCGCCTTCGTCGCAGACATTGTTGCCATTAGCGTCGATGAACCAGGTCAGACGGGAAACATACATCGGCAATGCTTGGTTGTGCTCGTAGTTCAGGCAGAGGGACAGGTCGGCTGTGGTGGGCGTTTCTCCGGCAACGGGCGGAGTAATCACCACCGTCACGCCGTCGAAGACATCAACTTCACCGACATCAAAGTAATAGCAGGCTCGGATGCTGCCTCCGGTGTTGTCATTGACAGTCACTTTGTGTCCGTTGACCACCAGCATCACATCGGGGCTGAAATAGTAAACCGTGCCGTCTTCACCTTTAGCCGTATAAACATTCAGCTCATTCAAGTGAATACCTTCGGAGTAGACCTGTTCGGTGTCAAATCCAAGATCCGGGTACCAGTGATAGAAAGCAGCATTGAAGTACCAGTTATAATCCGTTTTGTTCAAATAGTCTTTATATTCGGCATATGCATTTTCATAGGGCATGCCGGAGCCTACCAGCTCTGTGATCGGATATGCCTCACTCGAATAGGTAAATGGAGCGGCGCCGAAGGATACCTCGCCGGCAAGGAATTTAATATCCCCCCAAGAGGTTCCGGGGTCATAGACCGCAGAGTCGCCCACTGCGGGGTTCGTCTGGGTCACGCTGATAAAGTCAATGTAGGTGCCGTTCGGGTCTATTATCCATTCGGAGGTGTAATTATAATAGAGTTCCAAATCATACGGTGATACTTGTAAAGTTGCGCCACTGTAGCCTTTGTATCCTCTACCCAACTCGGAGGACACTACATCAGAATCGCAGGTGTTCATGGAAAGGGTACTAAAATCAATTTGATAAATCGTATATTCATCCAAGTATCCGACGGTATAAGCAAATACATTATCACCGATGGTACGGAATACAAAACAAAAATCGTAGTTTTCGTTGTACTTTGCCGTCTTTCCTGCCGCACCGATGGAGGGATAGCTATAAGGATATGCCTGCAGATAGTTCCACAGATTATTCGTGACCTTTTCGCCGCCATAGCACCAGACGGATGTAACATTGGGACAAACGGTGGCGAGATTTTGCCCGTATTCAATGCTAATATTATCCACCGTGAATCCTGCAATGGGAACAATGATATCCACATAAACTTGTGCGAATACACTGTGCTTTCCCGGATCAATGATCGTTGCACGTACTGTTGTCTTTCCGGGCTCCTTGGCGACGAATGTAGCCGCAGTACCCTGACCAACGATCTCGCCTACACTGGTATTACTAACGATCTCCCATTCCACGGAGTATCCCTCTGTACCCGACGGCATCAGTGTGGAGTAAGTGGGATAAAGCCTTGCTTGCAGCGAAATCTCGTTGGTGTTTCCGGGCATCAGGTAGCAGCCGTCATCGGACTGGTTGGAAATGTTCTCGCCGTCAATATAGATGTCTGCACCCGTAGCTGTATAATCGTAGGTGACCGACACATCAAAGCTGGTTCTGCGGACCTGCCCGGTGGTGATGCCGTTCACTGTTCTGCCCGTGTCTTCGTCGTAGACCGTCACACGGTAGGTGTAGGTGCCCGGATAGACATAGGATGCGTTGCCTCTGAAGAAGGCGTCGGTCAGGACAGTCAGTCCGTCGTCGGAGAAATAATCCGCATATAAAGCGTCACTGGAAGTGATCTTCTTCGTCGGAATTCTCGCTCCGTCAGGCCAAGACACGCACTGGAAAATTGCATACAGATTATCGCTCCAACTGCTGCTCTGACCCGAAACAGGCGACAAATCAGCAGAGATCGTCGTTCCCTTGCCGTAGGTGGTGTTTTCGGAGGAGGAGAGCAGGACCAACGGATAGTCGTCATAGTCCACGGGTGAGTGGACAACAATGGGTTTGGGGCTGGTAAAGACCTTGTCACCGATCTGATAGCAGGCACGGTATGTTGCGTCCGCGCGGACATACAGGTAATTGTTGGTCTCTCCCCGCTCGCTGCCGTAGACCATGCCCGGTGTATTCGGCTCAATCTTCACCCAGTTTCCATTATAGTCCAGGTATTCCCAATAGATATTCGAAGCGTCCAGCGTTTCGCCGTAATCGATCTCGCCGCCCAGAACGTTTCTGCCCCAGCCTGCCATCTCGTTAAAACGGGAGTTCAGCTGGATGTAGGCATCGGGGTCTTCGTAATTCAGCAGGGTGATCATGGGAACCACTGTCGAATCCCATGATAAGTTATACATCGGATCGATGTCGGTGAATGACAGCAGATCCACCTTCTGGCTGTGGATAACAACTGTCGCACTGCTGGCGTACCCTACATACACCTTGCACTCCACCGTAGTGATACCCGGTGCGCCGGTGTAAACCTGTACAGCGGAATCTGCCGTCATTTTGTAGGTAACCGGATAGGTAACGGTATCCACTGCTTCTTCATAGGACAAGGATACATACCAGTCAACGATCTCGCCATCCTCCTTCATAGCCTCCAGAACATCAATGGTGTTCTGGGAGACAGTGGCGACGAAATTGGGATAGTGATGACCGGAGCAGGTGATGACGCCGTCCTGGGCAATATCCACGATATCGGCGTTACCCAGGGCGCCCACATTGCCGGACAGTGCCTGGATGTCATACTGACCGATCTTGGTCATGGTCTGGTATTCGAATTTGCCGTTCCAGTCCTCCGCCATATAAGCGACGATCGAATAGACGCGTCCATTGACCCACTCGATGTTGATCTTGTTGCCGTCAGAATCGTACAGAGCGTTCAGGTTCAGGATTGTTCCGCTCTTATTCACGATTGTTGTCAGCAGCTTATTATCGAAGTAATCCCATATCTGCCATACCACATAGGACTTCTGTGTGGTACTCTTCATATAGTCGTTATCAAGGAGACCCTGCTCCCAGTAATAATCATCCTCGTCAAACACTGCCTCCAGTATACCGGAGGTGCCAATGGTCCACATGCCGTAAGAGGTATTGCCTGTATCGGAGGATTTGGAATTATACAGGGTAACGCCGGTCACGGGGCGAAGATAGCTCGTCAGAGAGTAGGTGGTTTCCTCGGGGTTGATGAAGGTCTTCTTGCTGGTGGAATCCGCGGAGATG
>JBJDZJ010000172.1:0-27730 GCA_051867915.1 Eubacteriales bacterium | reverse complement strand
GGTGGTTTCCTCGGGGTTGATGAAGGTCTTCTTGCTGGTGGAATCCGCGGAGATGCTGCCGTCCTCGTCGGCTTCCTGAGTCTCGCCGCCGATGATTACCTCCGCGTTTTCCACGATGCAGCCTTTGGGGATGCCGATGTCACCGTAGGTGCCGTCTGTATAGTTGGAGTTTTGCTTTAACCAGATGGCGCCGTCTCCGTTATCACCGTGATTTTCTTTGTCATACACATTGGGCAGACGAACCTTATCGATCTTGTGGGTGTCAAACACGCCGGCTTTGATGGTCAGATCGCAGCCGTTTTCAATTTGCAGCACGTCGGCGCAGCCGTAGCCCTTGAAATAGCCGTCGTTCAGGGTGATGGTGGAACCGCTGTAACCCTTGATGGCACAGGCCCGCGTACCGGATCCTCTTTCACTGAGCGACAAAAATCCGCGGCCGGTGACGTCGCCGCCGTTGACGGTCAGCTCACCGCCGTCCCGCACGATGACGCCGTAGCCGTTGACCTGGTTGCGGACGTAGCCGTTATACATTTCCCATATAGTGCAGGGATTGCCATCTTCTCTGGCGTTGGCCAGCCACTGCTGCTTGGAGCGGCCGCCGCCCAGAATGCGGCCGCCGTTGATGGTCAGCTTTCCGGACACGTCAAAGACATGGCGCACCGCCAGATGACCCGAGTCGTAATCCGCGCCGTCGAAGATGTAGCCGTCGTAGCGGATGGAGCCGCCGCCCTTGCTGTCCAGTATCACCAGCTCACTGCCCTGGGGGATGGTGAACAGGATGTCGGTCCAGCCCTTGTCATATTTGATGTCGATGTCGTGGCCGTTGAGGTCCAGATACTTCTTGCCTTTGACGGTCATGCCCAGCTTGTAATCTTCGGTGTATTTCACGTCGGAATCCAGCCGGATGGCCCAGGTGACGGTTTCTTTCTGGATATACTCTTTCAGCTGATTATAGCCCGTCTCGCCGCTGGCGGTGACGTTGCCCCAAATGGTCCAGTAGACGTCATCCGGCAGATAGGCGTAGAGGGAATCCTTTGCCTGAAAAACGTACTCCGTGACATAGATGCCCGGCATGCCCTCTGCGTTTTCAATGTCCACTGCATTTCCGTTCAGGGTTGCGGTGCAATCAACGGAAACAGTAAAGTAGTCCAAGCAGTAAAAATACACTTTGACGGTGTACCAATCGCCTGCCTTAAATTCATCGTCATCGTCCAGAGCCTTGCCTGTTCCGGTGTCACCCTTGACCCACTGGACATCGCAGACTATGACTTTCTCGTGGTCGTCTGTTGCGGTAAAGCTGGGGTACTCAGTGCCGATGGGCGCGCGCACCTTGAAGTTCACATCGGTGATCAGGGTGCCGGTAATTCCGCCGGTTCCTGCCGCCAACGCAGGTATGCTTATGCCGGAGAGCATACCAAGCATCATTGCCAGCGTCAGCAGTATGCTGACAAATCTGTTCATTTTGTGTTTCATATGAATTTCCTCCTTCAATTTGGTGAATATCCTAATCCCTCTGTTCTTCCCCGTAAAAATTGGGCAGATTCATCGGTATTAAGTCTTTTTGATGCGACAACCCCGTCATCGTCATGCTTTCGAAGATTATATTATCAAAAAACGGTCACTTTACACTCTGCTCTGCATCAAAGCTGTCACAAAGCATCAATGACAGCCGACAGATAGGTAGCAGACACCGATCCGTAAATAAAATTGTCAATCAGCCCGTCTTTCTTTGCCTGGCGAACCTTATCTGCCAATTTTTGATCCGTGTTTTCATCTACCACCAGAACGACTTTACAATTCGGATTAACGGTCTTGACATCACTTCGTATTTTCATGCGCTCATCCAGTTTCCACGGAATATAGGCAGTAACTTCCATAATTAATATATCTGCCTGTGCAAATGTACACAGTTCTGTCGTTTTTTCCGGCTTCTCACTTTGATATACAATGAAATTGGAATCAAAGTTTTTCAGAGCCGTCGATATCGCATCGGCGAACAGAGTATTTTGCATATCCACAACGACCCTCCGCATTGTAACACCTCCGATCCAAATGCAGTCTGACAGGAATTTTACATTATTATTATAACAACCGAATTCGATGAACGCCCCCGCCAAAAGTATAGGTTTCAGATTTTTTTCAAAAAAAAATTCCCGATTTCATCCTGAAATCGGGAATTTTGAGAGTGACTCTCCGTTATTCGGCTGCGTCGAAATCGAAATCCTCCGGCATGGTCGTAATAATAAACTTCTTACCAGTCACGGCGATGGCAAGACGGGTTTTGTTGGCGTATCCGGTCTTGGAAAGTATGTTGGATACATGATATTTGACGGTACTTTCCGCAATATGAAGCGTTTCCGCAATTTCGCTGTATTCCAGACCCTCGCAGACCAGACGCAGAACCTCAATTTCTTTTGCCGTCAGATCGGTGCTGTCAGCCAGTCCCAGCTTGACCTTCGGCGTTTTGTCGGGGAAAAGATGTTCCCCATCCATTGTACGGTCAATGACATCAATCAGTGCTTCCGGGCTGATATCTTTATACCAGAAGCTGTCCACCCCGGCGGCTCTGGCTCTGTCCAGATAGCTAACCTCAACCATGGAAGTGACGATGATGATTTTTATATTCGGAAACGCCGTTTTTATCTCGGATGCCGCTTCTATGCCGTCCTTATTGCCGACCGTACACACATCCATGAGTATCAGGTCGACCTTTTGCATCTTACAAATCACAAATGCCATATCGGCGCCGTTTACGCTTGCCGCAAGCTCATATTTCCCGCTGTCAGAAAGGATTCTCTCCATATTTTCGCGGGGCATCCGCTGATCCTCCACAATCAACACACGCTTCATGCTCTTGTCTCCTTTGCTTTGGGTAGTGTTACCGTCAGTACAAAACACGGTTTTGACCGGATTTCCATCTTGCCGCCGTAGTACAGCACATAGTGCTGAAGGTTGTGAAGTCCGCCTTTCGGCACAACCTCGTTTTCGGGCGGTGTACCGTTATTGGTGATTCGGACAGACAAACAGTTGTCCTCCTCCTGCAAATCAATCCGGAGTTCCGTTGCACCGGCATGGCGCACGCCGTTGGACAGGCACTCCCGCATGGCAATCATAAATACAAATGAATAATCCTCATAATCCGGCAGTTTTCCGGATAGACGGATCTTTACGCCTGCGGTTTCGGCATCCTGGATAAATTTTGCAAGGTCATCCTTCTCCGGCGGATATTCATTATCGTTTTTGACAGCGCTGACGGCCTGCCGCAGTAGCTTCACGGCGCTTTCGGTTCCCACTGTTCCCTGCCGCATCAGAATCTGCCGCACTGCCGTCAGTCCGGCTCCCATCTGGTCGTGCAGTTTGGTCTTGGCGGCAAGGACTTCTTTCTCCCGTGTAAGGATCAGCGCATTGTCCGAAAGCCTTTTGAGCTGACAGGAAATCGCTTTCAGTTCTTTCGTCTGTTTTTTCAGCTCCACTTCCCGTTGGTACTGTTCGGTAAGATCGGAAAAGACCGCTTCCGTATAGGGAGTTCCCTCTTCGTCCGTTACCGTAGACAGTCGGTACCGCCAGACTCTGCCGTCGGGGAAAAGATAGTATTGCAAATCTTTTGAAAGGCAGATCACGCCGGTATCGGGTCCGCATTCCTCCAACGCCTCCTGCAATTCGCTCAGTTTCTGCAGATCCTTCTGGGTAAGCGAACGGAACAGGCGTAACATTTGCAGATTGCACAGCTTCACGATTCCGCTGACGGTAAAATAACAGATTCCGCTGGGGAGACGATCCATCGCTTCTTTAACGGAATTGCGGTTCAGCGTCCTTCCTTTGGTACGATTCAGTCCAATCAACTCCAAAAGGAGCAACAAACCCATTCCGACGACAATGAACCAAAGCAACAGCATCGGTATCGGAAGCCCTTTTTCATGTGAATTCCCGTAATGAATCTTTTCGAAAGCGTCTGTAAGTAATATCAGTAATGCAAGAAGAAACAGAAATGCTGCCGAATTCAGATACCGCTTGAACCTGTCACGGTGATTTCCTATGACATTAACCAGCAGAAACAGTGACAGGATCAGAGTGAAAAAGAGTACAACCAACAGTAGAGATTGATGGACCGACGAAGAAAGGTTGAATGATTTCATGACGTTTCACCTGCCTTTCCGATGCGGAGAGTAAAACGCCAGACTCCGTCTTCGCAGAAAACGGAATCGGCAAGCTCCGCAAACCGAGTCAAATCGGTATCACTTTCCACTTCTATGCAGAAAACGATGGCGTTTTCCAGGACTCGACCTTTCAACCAGACTGAACGAAGATCGTCAAGAACTGTTTCCGTAACGGCTTCAAAGAAGTCATAAACACGGGCGGCGCCATTCACGGGTATGGTATGTCCCTCCGGTATATCAAGGGCACACTCCACATCCATGAATTTCAAGCCGGTAAAAGATTCTTCCAGGCACGCCGAAAGTTCAGCCGTATCCGTCACTTCTGCTTTTTCTTCAATAAAGATCAAATTGCCCCGTCGTTTTATGTAGGCTCCGATCACACCGATTTTGGCAAGAAGACTTCGGGCAATATCCGGGTCATTTTCCGCTTCATATCGGTTCAGAATCCCATCCAGAAGATTGATCTGTTTAGCTGTCTGTTGCTGGAAACGGTCATACAGTCGATTCTGTTCCCGTATAGTATTGATTTTGACCTTTGTCTTGATGTTTTCTTCCTCAAGACAGTTGCTGTCTTCTATGGTTTTACGGTTTTCCTCAAGTCTCTCCAAAAGGGCGGATATTTCAGTAATGTCCTCTTGCCACAGAACATGACCTCCGCTGATGGGACTGCTTTTGAGCAGCGTATTTTTATCAATGCTGACACTGCCCTTTTCCGCCGCCCGCTTCATATCCGGAGAAAGAGGAATCGCATTTGAAGAGGCATATCGGGTGTGATATTCCGCATCGGTAATCTGCGCGCCGATGGTTCCTATTTCAAAAAGTTTTCCGTATCCCGTATTGGTCTGAATCAGTCCGCATTGAATACAGATTTCCAGTGTAGCGGCAAAAAACAGGCAAAAGACTACGGTCATATCGCCCGCGAAGTGTTTGAGCCACGGCACACGGAAAACATAAAGGATACCGTAAATCAAAGCCAGTATGACGGGTACGAAGGGCAACACGAAAACCTTACGGCTGTTCGGAACACGGCACTTTATCAGCATCGTGACAATAGCCGTCAATGCGCACAGGATCAGCCAGCCTACAACAAAAAAATATCCCATTGCATAGTGATAGTCGTCTCTCCATAGGGTCGAACTATCAGAAAAGGCAAATACCAACTGATGAAAGTCGTTGGTCAGCACCAACAGCAACAATACGGTGGCAGGTATGAAAAGAATCGTCGTCCATTTCGGCAGGCGGTAACTTTCCGACTTACCCAGCGACAGAGCGACAAACACCGCCAGAAACGGGATGAACAGCATGGGCAAATAATACAAATACCATAGATAACGAAGCAACAACGGTTCTACCGTAAACATATAACGGATTGTCCTGAGCGAAACCCAGAAAACCATCAGCACAGAAATAGCGGTCAGATAACGGCGCACCTGCGGCTGAATGACCCGTCTGCTGACAGAAATCCCCCAAGATGTAAACAGTCCGATGTATATGACAGAGCGTAGAATGTTACAAAACAAACCGAGAGCGCCTTCTACCCCAAATCCGATCTGACGCAGAACGACTGCCGCAATGACGGCGACGGCAGCATATATAAAGACGCTGTGCCTTTTGAGATTCGTTTTTTCCACCGTGCTACACCTCACTTTTTTCCGATCTGAAGTTTATGAAAGAATCGACGAGGGTAAGTAACCCTTGCGAAATTATGTATTTTCCGTCCGTTTTCACAAAGCGTATAAAGGTACAGAATAATTATAGCATATAATCCCGTAAAATTCAACACATATTGATAAGAAAAATATTTTCACCTTCGCGCCAATCCAAAAAACTCCTGAGGTGACATCACATAAGGGCGGTATCACCTCAGGATAGTAATCTCTAATAAATTTTGTCAAGCGTACTCTGTGTCTTTATGGGGAAATACTCTGACATTCTCTGTCATAGCCTCCGCCTTTGTTACAGCATACCCAGTTCACGGAACATGGAAACACGGAGTTTGCTCTCGTCACTGATGCAGGATTCATCCGATACGATTTGTGAAGTAAGGGCGTCTTTTTTCAGAAGTGCGCCGCCCCGGAAGATGATCCGGTGTATCCAGGCAAAGGGTATCAGGAAAGGGTATTTGAGGACCCAGGGATAATCCCTGGAAAGGCGTTTCTTTCCGGGAAAAAGTGTACTCAGTTTGAAGCTATGCTTCCAGTTGAGCATATACAGCCAGTAGCGCCAGCGGCTTTTTTTCTTCATAAGCAGCTGACGGTTATATTCATACCATCCCGCAGTTCTTGCGGACCGGTTATTTTTGCCCAGCCATCCGCCGCTTTCCAGATCATTGAGGATCAGTTCTATTTGCTGAATGTCTTCGGATAGAATGCCCGGAAAATCCTGCATATCAAATCCGCAATACCGGATCATAGACCATAGGACCGCATTTACAAACCGATCGTACTTCAGCTTGCACAGAATATCCCAAAGGCGACGGGTATCCAGATGATCCCGGTGGCAGGAATAAAAGCGTGCCACATCCAACATCATGCGCAAACTCATACCGCACAAGATAAAATGCTTGACCATATGCAGCGTAAGGAAAATCAGATGGTCGGTATCGCCCGGGGTATAATAAGCTCCGTCAGCAGTTTCCGTCTTTTGCTGAGGTTCCCGAATGTAGTCGCTGCGGTCAACCGCCTGAAACCACACATCCTCCACAATTTCATCATACAGTTGAACATGTACTTCCAGAATCCCCATGGTTGGGTGGCGGGCAATGGCATGATGGCCGTTTTCCCAACGGGGTGACACAGAAAAATCATGCCTGCGAAGAAAATCGCAGGCATTTTCCTCATCTTTCGGATCAATGCAGATATCCGTATCGGATGAAATGCGGCACTCGGGCAACGCATAGTTGGCGGCAACAGCAAATCCTTTTACCAGATACGCATGAATGCCTTCCTGCTCCATTTCACCGAGCAACTGAATCACCGCACTGCGCCTGGCGCAATCGGTCAGAACCTGCTGAAAGACGGATGCAGACTGCGTTCCCATATATTCTTTGGGATAGCCGATACCGGGATTCTGCTTCATGGCGCCGAAAAACAGCGGCGTTACCTGTTGCTCCTGTGCCAATGCAAAAACCTTCGACCAGTCCGTGTCTTTCTCGGGCGCAGATGCAGGTTTTCCGGAAGCAACAGCGCCAAGAAGATGCATCAGGTATTGAAATTCATATGTCACCTTCGTAACGCCTCCTATTGAAACGACCTCGGATATTTGGTTCAGGCGTCTTCGTATTCGATCACGCCGTAACCGCCGAGTTTATCCAGCAGTGCATCCAGATCTTTGGATGCCACTTCCCTGTCCACATCAAACTCGTCCAGAACAAATCCCAACAGCTCTTCCCGGCTGACGCTCTGTTGCATTTTCTCCCAGACAAAAACGGAGACCTCGTTGAGTACGATGGCACCGTCGAAGCTGCTGATATTCCGGCCGGTGGGCATTACAATATGCTCTCCCATGGCACTGCGCAAAACAAATCCATTCTTAATCTTCATATCTTTCTCAATCTCCCGTATTTCATTCGGATGGTGAAAGAGGATGTCCTCGACCTGACGGGCGGAATCTTCATCCGGACCGCACAGAACTCTGTATACCGGAACCTCCCGGCATAACCTGTTGATCAGGAAAAGGATATATGCGGCCAATTCGGTATCCCACATGGGAAGAAAGCACTGTTGCATCAATACACGGCGAGCCTGATTACGGGACAGCAACCGAATCCGTGTGGTATTGCTTCGCCGCACATGACAAATTCCCAAAAGCGGCGCAGAAATATTCCGGTAGATCTGCTCTTTCCCGTCCCATGGAACACCGTATGCGAAAGCACCGTCCCGGGTCAGACGAATGCTTGGTCTGTCTCCGCTGATGATTGTGTCATCGAACGCCTTTTCCCAGCTTTGTGCCCTTGTAGATTTTCCGATTCCCGAAGCCGCGCTGAAACACACCGCCTTACCGCCGTGCAGGACACAGGCGCTGTGCAGTGAAATGACGCCCCCGGCCGCACCGGCACATTCCAGAGCCATGCGAATCAGCGGCATCAATTTTTCCGGGCGTGGCATGGGGTCCGTGATATATGCAACCAATCGGCTGTAATCTCGGGATACATGCAGACAGTAATCCTCAGTATCGGCGAGAAGATAGAGCCATCCGTCTGAAAAAGCGGCAACATGGATCTCTTTATGCTTTGCGGTAAAAAGAACCTTGCCGGGGGAAAACGGTGCATATTGGACAGTCAGCGTGCATAACGGCAGTTCACTGTGCTCTTCCGCCTTGAATGCACAGAAAGAATCGAAGGGGTATTCACTTTCAAACTGAACACCAGGCAGTATGTAACGCATCAGCCGAAAATGCTCATCAAAGAAGTACAGGAGTAACTGGAACAGTCCCCGAGGATCGCTGCCATCAGATAGTCCCGGATCGGATCATTGGGATTCGTGGGATCCGCAGGATCCGCAGAAGCGGTGACCTGTTCAGCGTAGCGGAATTGAACCTTTTCGGCGACAGGAGATTCATAGGCTCTTTTCATTTTAAGTTCCTCATTATTGATTAAGCTTCGAAATTCTTAACCCATTCAAAATCCTGACAGGTGTCGTCACCCGTATTGATCCACTGGTTCGTGCAGGTCTGGTTGGATGCCGCAACCTGCTCCTGGTACTGGAATGCTACCTTCTCAGCCGTGGGAGTCTCATAAGTTCTTTTCATGATAAATTCCTCCATGATAATTATATCAAAATTTTCATTTTTCAAAGTTTCACAATTCCTTCTGAAACCATTTGACGAATCCAATTGCAGACAGCCGGACTTGCATGGCCGATTGCAACATCGGAGGCATGCTCCGCAACGCAGTGCTTACAGCGGGGGCTGTATCTGCAACCCGCACATTCTGCGGGTAATGGGAAGAGCTTGACCTGTTCATTGATGCGTTTCCACCCATCGGAAAACGACATATTCATCAAATTTTCCGAAATGACGGGAAATGTGTTGCATGGGCGAAGCAGACCGTCCCAGGAAATGCAGAAACTGCTTCTTCCGGCACCGCATTGAACGCCGCATTCTGCATGACCGCTTCCTCCGGGTTCGGGGAGCAATTCCTCATCACATGTATCAAGAGCAGATTTTCCTTCCAGAGACATTTGCAGTTTCACCATGCGAATATACTGGTCAAGTTCCGGATTCTGCTTGAGCCGCCCGGTCTCTTTCCTTGGTGCCATCAGACCGCTGTTGATTCGAATGGGAAGGCCCAGCGAATGTAGCAGACGAACCAATTCCTCACCGTCGTCCATATAGGCATTCGGTGTCACACCAACTTTCAAAGGAAGATTAGCTTCCCGAAGCATCAGAGTGTTTTTCATGACTTTTGAAAATACTCTGTGACCGGTGACACGCTCATATGTATCTTCTCCGGCACCATAAAAGGTAATCTGAATGGAAGCAGGAGGATTTTCACGAAGAAACTCCACCATTTCCCTGTCCATCAAAACACCGTTGGACAGAATAACGGTTTCGATTCCCCGTTCCCGAAGAAACAAATACAGTTCCTTGAAGCCGGGATAGGTCAGACATTCTCCCCCTGTGAGTCCGGCATACATCATTCCCGCATCCACTGCCTGCTGCATCAGGTTTTTCCAGGTGTGTACCGGTAGCAGATCCACCCCCTGCATTTGCTGTTTGTTCAGATGCACATAGCACATTTTGCAGTCCAGATTGCACAGCGGTGTCAATTCAAAACTGCCACTGATGGGGACACCCTGTTCTCTGGCGCGAAAATTAAGATAGTTGCGAATCATTTGATAACGCCGATAATCCCGTATACCTTCCTGATCCAACTTCAGGAGAAGTGCGGCAAGGGATGGGGGAAGTTCGTTGTTTGTGCTGATAAATGTCACCTCCCCGGGAAGGGTGTGATTTTGAAACGGAAAAGCAGTATTGATTGGTCAAATCAGATTCAACCATTTTATCAACTTATATATTAGCACAAAATCATCGGTAAAACTGCTAGCAGTCGTGAAAAGCGCCATACCGCCGTGAAATGTTAAGGAGGTCGAATTTTCGCCGTCTATGTATGGGATTCATCATTTTGGGGCTTCAAAGGGAGCAACATACAAAGGGTAAATGTTTTTTCGTCCCAACTGCGCTCAATGGTTCCGCCATAGCTCCGGCAAACTGCGTTCATAGAATCATTCCCTATTCCCCGACGGTTTTTCAGCTTGCGGGACAGCAAACCTTTTTCACATTCTTCCACAATGCCGTCAAAACTGTTTTGAATCAGAATGGATAACAGTTGTTTTTCTGATTGAGCGGTGATACGGATAAAGCGGTTATCAGGAACGGTCATACACCCTGCCAAGGCGTTGTCCAATGCGTTTCCGAGCAGGACGCACAGATCCGTATCGGCGATACCGTCACTGCGAATGGTCCCTTGATAAATGAAACGAATCTGATGATCACGGCTTTGCATCATATAGTGGAAAATAACGCCGTCAGCCGCGCTGTTTCCCGAGTACGGGAGCTGACCCCGAAATTCGTTCTGTGTCAACAGTTCATTGCAATATTCCAGCAGTTCTTCTTTATTGTCGGTTTCGAGATAGAGCCGGATGGCTGCAAGGTGGTGCTTCAGATCATGCTGATTACGGCGTGCCTTTTCAACCTCCAGCCGCATTTCGGTATAGTATAATTTTTGTTGGTTCAGTTGTTCAGCCATCGCCTGCTTTTCTTGAAAACGGGAAAAATCTTCGGCAATCACACGGCACACAAAGAATGCCACAACCACCAGGCAAAACCGACTGAGGACTTGAGAAAAGTGCATCATATGGCTATTGCCCGGTAGGGAAAAATAGCAGGTCAAGAGCATCGCAAAGGGGATAAACCAGACGGCGTGCCAATAATTGCCGCTGTCAATGGCAAGAAAGGGACGGACTGTATGAATAATCAGGCGGCGAGAAGGCCAATAGAAAACTGACATCAGTATCATCGAAAGAACTTCTATATAAATACAGGACATCAGGTTGTCCCAACCGTAAAAACGATAGGTAAGAAAGACGCATACCGAGGCGCTCATGTAGTTGAACAGCGTGGCAAGTCCGCAACTGAAAATATGCTCCTTGACATATCCCCGGATCATCAAAATGTTGATCAGCATCACAAAAAGCACCATCAGAAAGACAGAGTACTTCATAAATGCAAAAGAAGCTCTGTCCAAAGCCGCTATAACATAATACAGACCCGCATTGCCGATTCCCAGAGCAAAATAAAGACCGTACAGCAGTTTTTTTGTCTTCGCGGAAACCTGTTGTGAAAAGGGGGATATACACAAAACGGTATTGATAAAGAAGATGGGAACGGTCAGGAGAGAAAAAAGAAAATTGGTCATAGGCCACCTCTTTGTCTGGTCAGCAATATTTTTGTCTTATATGCCGTAAATGCTTTTTTCATCTCCTCTCGCAGGTCCCTGCTGATAGGGATTCTCGTGCCATCAATCAGGGTTAATACATCGGTAGGAACAGTAGCCACTGCGGCAAGGGAAACCAATGCGTAACGAATCGGTTTTACAAATCCGGCGTCCAGAACCTGTTCGGAAAACTGTGAGATTGTAGTCGTAGTTATAATTTCTCCTTGCCTGGTATGAATCAGGCTTTTATGGTCACTTGCCTCAATCCAGAGAACTTCAGATATCAAAACATGTTCGATCATTCGATTGCGACGGTATTCCAGGGTGCGCATAGCAGTATAGGCATTGAAAAAATGATCCAGTGTTTGATACAGTTTTTCTTCGGAGACCGGTTTCGTCAGATACCGCAATGCGGCGACATCATAGGATTCCGCTGCAAATTCGTTTGAGATACTGCAAAAGATAATCCGAGTATCGGGGGATGTTTCCATCAGCTGTCTTGCCACTTGGATGCCGTTCAGTTCTCCCATAAAAATGTCCAGAATAATCAGATTGTACACGGATGTATCTGATTGCAAAAGAGCTTCCCCGGAGCTGAATTCATCAATTTGGGCAAAATAATCCCGTTCGTCCAGATATTTCATCACGCATGCCGCAATGTGTTGCCGATCCATTGGTGTGTCATCACACACGGCGATGAACAGTTTGTTGATCATGGACAAATCACCTTCCTTTTCCATAGTCACGGGAAATGCACCAATGGAGTCCCCCTGAAAAAATTTAATATTGAATAATTATGCCTTTTGTATCTGATAATTATACCACGCAATTCATCATTCAGCTGTAAGAAGCCGTGAAAAGCACTATAACGCCGTGAATTGCAGTCGAATTGGCGAAAGTTGCATAATTTCATTCATTATTCACCAATCATGTAAAAATATCAAGGGATGCGCCCCGATTGAGGCGCATCCCGGTTTTTCTTTTTACTGTCCACGGAAGGGATTCCCTGCAAGGATCAATCGAATCCCTTCGTCAAAATGCCTTGCATTTCACGATGTTTTGACGCATTTCACGGATACTGGCGGTTATGACCCGTTGTTTCTGCTATGATATAATTTATGATATTGTAGATTACATAGCGGAAAGGGACCTGCACCATGGAGACGAAAATGAAGATCATATTATACGGTGAGGATGCGGAGTGTCATCAAGCACTTGATGAACTGCGCACTTTTCCGATGCTTTTGAATCATCCTAATGAGTACCTCAGTGTAAACAACCGCGAAACCCTTCAGAAGCAACTTGTGGAATGGAATCCCGGCTTGATTATTGTACTGGCAAATCGCTCCGAAGGAATGGAGGGTGTTTACCTGGTAAAGGAGATTCGCCCGGAAGTGCCTGTATTCTGGTTTTCCGATGACGAAGGCTTCGGAATGCAGTCACACCGACTGGAGTGCGACTATTTTGCAGTGAAGCCCTTTAATTCCGAAAAACTGAGCAAAGCTTTTCAACGGTGTACCCATATGGGTGTCCGTATATCCGGAATGAAGATCCCGGTAAGCCATGAATGATTTCACGGTAAATCCACATATTGTAGGCAACAGCATGTTTGATATTCATTGTCACATCCTTCCGGGCGTTGATGACGGTTCCGGAAATACAAGCGATTCCATAGAAATGGCACGACTGGCTCATTCATCCGGTGTTTTGGGGATCATTGCGACGCCGCACTGCAACCTGCCCGGCGTTATTAAAAATTACTGGTCTGATGATATGTCTGAAAAGGTGGATCGTTTACAGCAAAAATTTCGGCAGTTGGGAATCCCCGTGTCCGTATATCCCGGTCAGGAGGTGTTCCTGTCATCCGGATATCTGGAAATGCTGCGCATGGGCAAACTGATCGGGCTGAACCGTTCCGCATATTTGCTTGTGGAATTTGCCATGGAGGAAGATTCACGAGAAGCCTATCGGAAGCTTCAGCAGATCACGGCAGAAGGATATACGCCTGTTGTCGCACACCCGGAACGCTACGGTTTTGTTCAGGAACAGAAAGACGCCCCTTCCCGGATCAAAGAGGTCGGTGGCTTGCTCCAACTCAACAAAGGCAGCATAAAGGGTTCCTTTGGTACTGCGACAATGGAAACAGCCCATCGGATACTGCGACGCCACCAGGCGGATTTTGTTGCCAGCGATGCCCATAGCCAATACCGAAGGACACCGTATCTTGCCGAGATCCATGAAATGATCAGTGAGTGCTATTCCTTTGATTATGCGGATCTGCTTCTGAAAGTGAATCCGTCGAAAGTAATTGAAAACAGCGAGATATTCCGTGACTAAGCGGAAATGAGGAGAATCTGAGTTCATGAAAATATTAAGAACGGCAACAGTCATTCTGTTTGCAATTACACTGTGCGTCTTTGCATGGTTCTTTTTTGATACAAGACTGCATTCGGACGCAACCTATCCCTCCATCCAAGTCGATTCCCCCGTATTGGAGATCAGTATTCGGGACGGAGAAGAGAAACTACTTGAAGGCGTAACAGCTTATGACGCAAAGGACGGAGATCTAACTTCCAAGGTCATTGTCGAGTCCATTTCCCAGTTCACAGACAAAGGAATCTGCACGGTGACTTATGCGGTGGCAGATGCAGACAAGCATGTGGCAAAGAACACCCGCAAAATTTGCTACACAGACTATACTTCCCCCAAATTCACGATGAATCAGGCGTTGGTTTTTCCCGTCGGAACCAATTTGGATATTCACAGCATCATCGGCGCCACCGATTCGATAGACGGAGATATCAGCGAAAAAGTCATTATTGCCGCCACGGATTTCCAGACAAACAGCACCGGTGTTTTCAGTTTGTCCCTGCAAGCCACCAACAGCAAAGGTGATGTCATTTATTTGGATCTCCCCATCTATGTGGAGGAAAGCAACCTCCGGGCACCGGTTATTGAATTGAAAGAGTACCTGATCTACATTCCGAAAGGCGAAATACCGGATTTTCCATCATATATTTCATCCGTTACTTCAAACTACAGCAGTTTGGACGAGGGCGGTGTTCTGATTTCCGAAAACTTTAACGCACAACTTCCCGGTGTTTACAGCGTCCATTATTATGCGCAGGACAATCTGGGAAACGAAGGACATACCGTACTTACGGTTGTAGTAGAGGAGTAAACAGCTTTGAAAAACCAGAATTCAAAGTTCATACTGACATTTGAATGGCACAGTCTGTGGCGGGATTTGCTACGCAATTTCTGGCTGATCATTTTAGCCGGACTGATTGCCTTTATGGCTATTTATGTCTGTGAACGAAGTGTCTATTCGCCAACCTATACAAGCAGTGCCACATTGGTCGTGCGCGCCAAAACCGGAACATCCGGTACATATACCAATTTGTCCGTATCCTCGGATATGGCAAAGATTTATTCCGCTGTTTTCAAGCAGTCATCCCTGAAAAAGTTGGCTGCCGAAAATTTGGGAATGGAGAACTTTGACGGGAGCATCTCAACCTCTGTTATTGAGGGCATCAACCTGATGTCGGTTTCGGTTACAGCAGACGATCCCGAACTTGCCTATCATCTTCTGTCCTCGGTTCTGGAAGTATACCCGAACATTTCGGAGGCGGTATTTGCCAATGCGGTGATCGACATTATGATCGCACCGCAGATGCCGGTATCTCCCTCCAATTATATTTCGACGGTATACCGCGGACTGCTGATCCTGGCAGTTATGGTAGTACAGACCTGTCTCATTGTTTTGCTGTCACTGCTCAGGGAAACCGTCAAACACGAAAAATCCTTTGAAAAAACGGTGGACAGCAAGCTTCTCGGTACCGTCACCCACGAAAAACCTCATATGACTCTGCGAGACCGCATGACCCGCAAGAAGCATGCCCTTCTGATCAACAGCGCCTTTTCCAGTCTGAAGTTTTCGGAGGATTATCAAAAGGTCGCAACAAAGCTGGAGTATTTGCGAAAGAATCAAAACGCGGTCATGTTCGCAATTACCAGTGTTGCAGAGAACGAAGGCAAATCCACAGCAGCCGTGAACATTGCTTTGGCTCTGTCAGGACGCGGATACCGGGTCATGCTGATTGATATGGATCTTCGGAAGCCCTCTCTTTATAAGATACTCGGCTATCATGAAACCATTGAGACCGAGTTCAGCGATGTTCTTTCGGGCAAGGTCGGGGCAAAAGATTACAAGTTTTTACAGTACAAAAACAGCAGCTTGCTTTTGGCACTGAACAAACGGTACAGAGGCGATGCCTCCAAGTGGCTTGGCTCCGAATCGGTGAAAGAATGCCTGTCCCGGATTCGAGAGGAAATGGATTTTGTGATTATTGATACGCCTCCTGCTTCCGTATCGGCTGATGCAGCCGGACTGATCCGTTTGGCTGACCGAGCAATCCTGGTAGTTCGAACAGACCGGGTAACAGTATCGGATATCAACGACACTATTGTAACAATATCCAATGTGGGCGGAAACCTTGCAGGCTGTATTCTCAACGATGTTTATAAACCTTTTACCTTCTTTGGTCAGATGGGTTCCGATGAAAGCGGGCTGTACCGTGATCTGTACGGATCCGGAAAGCAGTACGGCGGCTACGGCAAGATGATTCTGTCCGATTTCGGTCTTGATGAGGAAGCCGCACCAATGAAGCAAAATAACGCTAAGCAGAATGGACGGGACTGATTTATGAGTATAAGCGAAGTAAAGAAAAGCACCGCCCAGTCCGAAAAGGATATCACCCTCTATTTCAGTGATTTTTGGCGGGGGATCGTGAAATTCTGGTGGGTCGGCATCGTCCTTGCCATGTTGTTCGGCGGCATAATGTTTTACAACAGCTATGTCCGGTACAAACCGATGTACAAAACCACTGCAACCTTTACGGTACATACACAAAATGCCACGCTCTCCGGTGACGGAGGTATGTCTGCCTATTCCTTCTACTATGACCGGACCACCGCAGATCAGCTTGCCATTGTATTTCCTTATGTTCTGCAAAGCAACATCTTACAGGAAAGGGTATGCGAAGATTTGGGGGTTTCCGGTATGCCTGCCTCCATTTCCGTTGAATGTGTAGCCGGAACCAATATGGTCACCATAACCACTTCCGGAAGAGATCCTCAGGCAGTATATGATGTTCTGATTTCCGTCATAGAGAATTATTCTTATGTTACAGAGTACATTATCGGACCCACAAAACTGGTGACGATCTCAGCTCCCGAACTCCCGACAGAGCCATATAATTCCCTATCCTGGCAAACGACAACATTAAAAGGAATCCTGCTCGGACTCGCCATCGGTGTGGCATGGATTGTCCTGTATGCCGTCTTGCGTCAAACCGTGCGAACCAAAGAAGATATTCGGCGGGAGCTGAATCAAACCTGTATCGGAGTCCTCCCGCAAGTGACCTTCAAGCGGTATAACCGTAAAATCGACACAAGCATCCTGCTGACAAACCCGCTGGTGGGTAATGAATTTCCGGAATCCATACGATTGTTAAGAGGGGCTGTTGAAAACGGATTGAAAGACGGAGAAAAGGTCGTTGTTGTAACAAGTACGGCACCGGGGGAAGGTAAATCTGTCCTGACACTGAATCTTGCCACTATGTTTGCGAAAAACGGCGGGAAGGTACTGGTAATTGACGCCGATCTCCGAAACTCCGGTATTTCCCAACTGCTTGACGGCGATACGGCAAAAGCAAATGAAACCGCTTCAGGCGATAAAACGACAGCACTGTATCATATTCGGAATGAAGCGCAGTTGGGAATCGACATTTTGTCTTTCGACACATCGGAGCACCAGCTGCAAAAGATCCTGCGTACTAATACGATTCAGGAAATCATTGATTCCTTGCGGTCTCGGTACGATTTGATACTTATTGATACGCCGCCCTGCGGCATCATCTCCGATGCGGCGATCATTGCCGGTGCAGCAGATGCGGCAGTGTATGTCGTTCGGCAGGATACGGTCATGACCGCCCGAATTCGGGAAGGAATTCACACATTGCTGTCAACGGATGTCCGCCTAATGGGTTGTGTCCTCAACGGTGCCGTCGGCGGTATCGGCGGATACGGTCATTATTATGGATACGGCGGATATCAGCGGTATTATAGAAGCGGTTACTCAGGGAAAAACGCCTCCGAACACAAAAATACATCAAAGGAAGTCAACTCACGATGAAAAAGCCGGGTGAATATACTGCGTTGCTTCGCAGTCTTGGAAAAGAATGGAAGTGGCTTTCTCAGTATATCCTGCGCTATCGCGGTGAAATTATTCTGTATGTTTTGGTCGGAGTGATCGGAACGGTTATGGGACTGGGTTCAGGTGTGGCATCCAAGTATCTGATTGATGCGGTTGTCACAAAAAGCGGCAGTACCATTCTCTGCTCTGCTTCGCTGGTGATTGGATTGGCACTTGCTCAGATTCTTATCAATGCCGGTACTTCGAAACTGTCAACTGTTGTCGGTACTCGAATCAAAAACGAAGTTCGCAGCTCAATTTACGAGCATATAGTCCGTTCCCGTTGGCAGGACGTCAACAAATACCATTCCGGTGATCTGATCAACCGCATTGAAGGGGATGTGGCTTCCGTATCCAACAGTATAATCACATTTATTCCAAATACGGTCACTCGTTTGACTCAGTTTATCGGGTGTTTGGCCATTGTACTGTATTACGATCCTACCATGGCGATCTTTGCATTGCTCAGCGCTCCCTTTGTATTTCTTTCTACGGAGTTTTCCGCAAGAATGATGCGTAAGTATAACAAAGAAAGTCGGGAAATGAACGGAAAGATTCTTTCCTTCAGCAGTGAGTCCATTCAGAATCTGCAAGCCATCAAGGCCTTTGATCTGACCCGTCGGTATACCGACCGTTTCAAGGAGCTGATTGAAAAGAGCCGTGAAATGAAGTTGGAGCATGATCGGTTTTCCATTCGTCTGACGCTGTGTATGTCGGTTTTGGGATTGATCGTTTCGTATGCCTGCTATGGATGGGGTGTCTGGCGTCTTTGGCAGGGTGCCATTACCTACGGTACCATGACATTATTCCTTCAGATATCCGGGAATCTGACCAATTCCTTCTCTTCCCTGGTTTCACTGGCTCCCGGTGTGATCGCCATCGCAACTGCGGCAGGCAGAATCATGGAAATCACGGATCTTCCTTTGGAGGAGGATAAGGATGCTCGCCTCGTGGGTGAAATGATGGACGATGCAGGTCGGTACGGAACGGCAGTCAGTGCCTCGAATGTCACCTATACCTATGACGACGGGACACAGGCAGTCCTGAATAACATTTCCTTTCACGCATTGCCCGGTGAAACCATCGCCTTTGTAGGTCCATCCGGAGAAGGTAAAACAACGATTCTCCGTCTGATCCTGGGTCTGATTGAGCCGGACTCCGGGTCTATGCGGATGTCAGTTCGGGATAGTGAGATTGAGGTTTCAGACAGTACCCGAAGATTTTGTTCTTATGTCCCCCAGGGCAACACGATTTTTTCAGGTTCCATTGCGGATAATCTGCGGATTGTGGATCCGGATGCCACCGATCAGGAGCTGACGGAGGCGCTCAGAATTGCGGAAGCCTGGGACTTTGTTTCGGATTTGCCCGCAGGGATAAACACCAATATCGGAGAACGGGGCGTTAATTTTTCGGAAGGTCAGATTCAAAGGATCTCGATTGCACGGGCGGTGCTTCGTAAATCACCGGTACTTGTAATGGATGAAGCCACCTCGGCTTTGGATACGGACACGGAGGAACGGCTTCTTTGCAACCTGATGGCATCCGATCCAAAGCGAACCTGTATCCTGACGACCCATCGCCCAAGTATGTTGCAATATTGCAACCGCATTTATCGGTTGAATGACAACGGAAATCTGATGTGTGACGAAGAGAGGAAATCTCCATGATTTATAAAGTAAAAGATGGATTCATCGTCCGAAAAATCGGAAAACAGATTATGGCTGTTCCCACCGGTCAGCGCACAAGCCAAATCCACGGCATGATTGCATTAAGCGAAAGCGGCGCCCTTTTGTGGGAAGCACTGACCAAAGGTGCAGACGAGTCTGACCTTGCGGAGCTTTTGCTATCGCAATATGAGGTTGACCGGGAAACCGCCGTGAATGATGTCGGTCGTTTTTTGCAGGGATTGGCGGAACAGGGTGCATTGGAATGAACTCTTGCAGTATAGATTCCCCGGATATTTTGAAAGAAATGCGGTTATGGGCCAAACAAAATGCAGTACCCCTGAATGTCACATTTGAACTGACACCGCTGTGCAACTTTAACTGCGTTATGTGCTATGTTCACCTGACACCGGATCAGGCAAAACTTCAGGGCGAGCCGCTTCATGCGAACAGTTGGCTGGAAATAGCCCGGCAGGCCCGGGATATGGGGACATTAAATCTGACCCTGACCGGAGGGGAGCCGTTTCTGCACCCGGAATTCTGGGAGATATATTCCGGACTCAATGAAATGGGATTTCTCATTACGATTCTGTCCAACGGTTCCCTGATTAACGAAGACTGCATGAACCGATTTGCTCAATACGGAATGCCCCATGCGGTGAAGCTGACCCTGTACGGTGCCAGCAATGAAACCTACCGAAGCGTCTGCGGTGTTCCTGACGGGTTTACCCGAATAGAGAAAGCAGTGCGCCTTCTGAAAGAAGCAAAGGTTCCCCTTTTCATGACTTCTACCATTGTTCGGGAAAATGCCTGTGAATTACAGCAAATTTACAGTTTCGCCCGTCAAAACGGGATTCCCATGCAGCATACCATCTCTGTGGTCAATTCTGCCCGTGGTGCAGTCAATACGGTAGAACGGTCCCGCTTTGCTACGGCGGATTTTCCGGAGGAGCTGAGCCGTGAAATGCTGGAGAGAAGCAAATTTCCACCGACAGCCACCCCCTTTGCCTGGTGTGCGAATTATCGGTCTGCTCTATGGATGACCTGGAACGGTCATCTTCAGTCCTGTGCATTTATGAATACCCCCTATGTTCCCTGGTCAGGAGATCTGAAACAGGACTGGTGCAGTCTCCTGGAGGAATTGGACAGTATTCGGAATCCCGAAGAATGTAGCGATTGTAAATGGCAGGAATTTTGCCAGCGTTGCCCCGGCATTCTCTGTGCCGAGAGCGGCAACCCCGAAAAATCGACACCGGAACTGTGCCGTATGGCAGAGCGCCTGTATCACCTATATCAAATGAAATTACACCAGGAGGATCAATCATGAAAAAAGACTATATTGTTCCCGAGAGTAAACTGTACTCGATAAATCTCAAAGAAAATATCGCCTACTCCGGTGACGATATCATCAACGCCAATGCCGTCATTTCCTTTACCCATGATACCGGCACCTGTCGCGGATACTACTCCGGTCAAACGGATGCTCCGGTCCATACGCCGGCAGGCTCCAGTTTCCAGGCGTATTATGATGAACTGCGCAGTTATGGTGCAGGAGCATATTTCAACTGCTTTACCTACATTTCCAATACATAAGCTATGGTATATTTTGCGGATTTACCGGTTGCGTGGCTGCCGGAGCAGGAAGATTTCGTGTTGGGGTTTTCCCGGGATGAAAACGAATCTGAACCGCCGATTCTCTCTTTTCGCCTTCAACAGATGTCTCAATGCCACGGCATACGCTATCTTGACAACTCCCCTTCCCATCTTCTGCAGGGTAACAACGGTATGGTTTTGACGGCAAACGAGGACTGGTCGGAAGCGACGGTGTATTGCGACAGATTTTCAGATCCTTGGTACACACTGCCTTTGGCAGCGTTGTGCGCGCGGTTTGCCGCATTTGACGCAGTACTGCTTCACGGCTCCTTTGTGGATTGGGAAGGCAATGGGATCGTATTCACAGGTCCTTCCGGAATCGGAAAAACCACGCAGGCAAAACTCTGGGAGAAGTATGAAGGGGCAGACATCGTTAACGGCGATAAGGTGTTTCTGCGCATGAAAGACCGTACGGTGTACGGTTTTGGATCACCTTGGAAAGGCTCCTCCCCATACTGTTTGAACAGAAAAGCACCTCTGAAAGCAATCATTGCGCTAAGGCAGGGACCTCATAATTCCCTTCGCAAGCTAAGCAGTCTGGAAACAATGGAATTTTTTGTACCCTATGTTTTTCTGCCCCACTGGGACGAAAATGCCGTGACACAGGCGCTGGAAACCTTGGATCGGATCGTTCGGCAGGTACCTGTCTGCCTGCTGGAATGCCGACCGGATGCAGATGCCGTTAAACTCGTGCGGGATGCGCTGACAGAATAACACCATGGAAACATACACGCTTACAACAGAAGAATTATTATCTACACTTCAAGAGGCGCTTCGGGATGACGGATGCTTTCCGCTCGATATCACCGGATGGAGTATGAGACCGTTACTGCGCCACGGAAGAGATACCGTTTGGCTCCGTGCCTTTTGTCTGGAAGACTGCAAACGAGGAAGCATCCTGCTGTATCGCAGACCCAACGGACGGTTGGTGCTTCATCGGGTGCGCAAATGTCTTCCCGACGGCTATCGTATGAACGGTGACGCTCAAACCTGGTGTGAAGATATTTCGAAGGAACAGGTTGTTGCCCAGGCCTATCAGATCCGGCGAAAAGGAAAGGTCATTTCCTGCAATTCGCCGGGACTGAAACTATGGGATATGCTGTGGTTTCCAACCAGGCCGATACGGTCGGTTCTGTTTAAGATCGGTCACTACATCAAAAACATCATTCGTTAACAGGAAGGGGGACACGCTGTCAAATGGAGCGGCTGGGATATGTCATGACGCAACTGCTTCGGTGGGAACTGACCGGAACATTTGTCGGCGGATTTGACCCTTCTGAAATTTCACCCGAAGATTGGATGCAACTTTATCCGCTTGCCCTTAAGCACGATGTGGCACATCTGGTGGGAGAAGCGGCAGAAAAGCTGGGGGTATTGCCGGAGTGCAACTTATCTGACCAATATGCTTTTCAGGTTCTGCAGGCTCATTATCGGCAGGAGCGCTATCAGTTTGCTCTGGAAGCACTTTGCGGTTGTCTGGAGGATGCGCAGATCTGCTACATACCTCTAAAGGGCTGTGTCCTGAAATCCCGGTATCCCGAACCGTGGATGCGAACCAGCTGTGATATCGACATCCTGCTTCATTCGGAAGATATTCCCCGCGCCGCGGATCTTCTGACCCGTCAGCTTCATTACCAACTCAACTATTCTGCATCTCACGATATGGATTTTCGCTCGGATGACGGCGTCCGTGTGGAATTACATTTTGATCTGGTCGAGGATGGGCGAGTAAACGAATCTTATGAGGTGCTATCCAAGATTTGGGAGCATGCCCGTCCCCGGTCGGTCGGAAGTTACCTGTATGTCATGGATGACGCCATGTTTTCCTTTTATCATATCGCTCACATGGCAAAGCATGTTTTGACCGGCGGTTGCGGGATCCGTCCGTTTCTGGATCTGTGGCTCATGGACCGAAACGGTCCGATATGGACGGAAGAACTTACCCTTCTACTGCGGCAAGGAAAGCTGGATTCCTTCGCCCATGCCGTTCAGGGGTTAATTGAAGTTTGCTTTCAGGATGCCAAACCGGATGAAACACTTCAGCAATTTCAGCAGTTCATTTTGGATGGCGGTGTCCATGGAAGTAAGAAAAACGCATCCGCAGTAGCGCAGTTACGCTCCGGCGGAAAGCGAAATTATATGATATCCAGGGTGTTTCTTCCCTATGAGGATTTGAAATACCAATATCCGGTGTTGCAAAAACATCGATGGCTATTACCTGCGTGCGAGATTCGCAGATGGTATTCATTGTTTATCGGAAAAAAATCAGAATACGGAAGGAGCGCACTGCGCACCGTCCGCAATGTATCGGAAAAAGAGATTAGAAACGCATCATGGCTTCTGGAGCAGTTGGGTCTGTAACAAGTTGATGCGAAAAATGCAGAAGTTTTAGTTAGAGGTCTGATAAGAAATGTCGGAATACACCAAAAAAGCAATGGTTCGAATCAACAAGTTGTTTCATTACCTGTTGACAATCTGCTCATTTGCAGGCTGTTACTTGTTTTTTTACGGAAAATGGAACCGCAGTACCTTCGTAGCAATCATCATTTATTCGGTAATTGTACTGTTTTCACTGCGTACATACAATGCCTACCAAATCGGCTTATCAAGAATCAGAATGCTTGTATACTCTCAGACATTAGCAGATATAGTTGCCGCCGGAATCATTTACATTCTGATGGCCTTGGAGCGGTTTGCATTTTTAAATCCCTTGCCGTTTTTGGGATTGCTGACCGTTCAGTTCCTTCTGAACTTTATTTGGAGTTTCGCCGCAAATACCATTTATTTTCGGCTATACAAGCCAAGAAAAACAGCGATTGTTTACCGCAAAGAATCCGACTTGCATCGTTTGGAAGAAATATATAAATACAATCGGAAGTTTCGCGTAGAAAAGATGATCGAAGATCCGTCCGATGATATTCACGCACTCATAAGCGAACTGGAAGGTTTTGAAGCTGTATTTGTCACCGGTGTGTCTGCTACACTGCGCAATGGAATCGAGAAGTTTTGTGTGGAACAGGATGTTCGCTGCTACATCATGCCCCATGTTGGCGATGTTATGATGATGGGAGCAGAATATCTGGAGCTGTTCAGCGTGCCTGTGTTCCGTGTCATGCGGGCATCGCCCAGAATCGAATATATGGTTATCAAGCGCGGAATTGATCTGATTTGTTCCCTTCTTGGAATTGTGATCCTGAGTCCCTTTATGTTGATTACCGCACTGGCGGTCAAGCTGTATGACGGCGGTCCGGTGATTTATAAGCAGGTTCGGTTAACAAAAGACGGACGGCAATTCAACATTTTCAAGTTCCGCAGTATGCGTGTCAATGCGGAAGGGGATGGCGTAGCCAGGCTGGCAGCCACCAACGATGACAGGATCACCCCGGTCGGTAAAGTGATTCGTGCCTGCAGACTGGACGAACTGCCGCAGTTATTCAATATTCTGCGCGGAGATATGTCCATCGTCGGTCCCAGACCGGAACGCCCTGAGATCGCACAGCAATACGAGCAAATGATGCCGTCGTTTTCACTTCGTCTTCAAGTCAAGGCCGGCCTGACAGGGCTTGCGCAAGTGTATGGGAAGTATAATACCGATCCTTATGACAAACTCCGCATGGATCTGATGTACATCAATCAGATGTCCCTTTTGGAGGACATTAAGCTGATGTTTGCAACAGTAAAAGTCCTTTTCATGAAAGAAAGCACCAGCGGAATTTCGCAAGGTCAGACAACTGCCGCAGCAGAACAAGAAACGATGGAATATGAAATGAAAGTAGGAGGATATGCCCATGAATCAAGAACCGATTCGGGTGCTTCAGATTGTGGGAAGGATGGACCGCGGCGGTATTGAGACCATGATAATGAACCTCTACCGGCACATCGACAGAGATAAAGTACAATTTGACTTTCTGGCGCATTATGGTCGGGAGGCTGCCTATAACGATGAGATTCGTGCCATGGGTGGCAGAATTTATGAAATGCCTGCCCTGAAGGACGAAACGCATGTCTATTACTGGAAGCTCTTTTCCTATCTGAAAGCCCTGAATCAGTTTTTTAAAGAACATCAGGAGTATCGGATCATCCATGGACACATGACCAACACGGCAATTCTATATATGCCAATTGCGAAAAAGCACGGTGTAACCTGCTGTATTTCTCACAGCCACAATACGCGAGGAAAAGCGGGGCATCTGGGTTTTATGACCGAACTGTTGCAAAAACCCATTTATCGGTACGCAACGGATTTCTTTGCCTGTTCGGAAGCAGCAATGCACTGGTTCTATCCCGAGAAGCTGATTGAATCAGGAAAAGTTCGGGTATTAGCCAACGCAGTTGACGCAGAGAGGTTCCGCTTCGACATCGGAAAACGAAACGAAATACGGAAGGAACTGCTGATTGAGGACAAACTGGTGATCGTATGCGTTGCCCGTTTCCGTCCCGAAAAGAATCAGAGTTTTCTGCTGGATGTACTGAGGGAGATGCTGAAGGACCGGGACAATGTCGTTTTCGTTTTTGCAGGAGAAGGTCCCTGTGAGGATGCGGTAAAAAGCAAGGCAAAAGAATACGGTCTGGAGGAACACACCCGCTTTCTCGGTATGCGTACTGATGTTCCCGATATTCTGAGCGCATCCGACGCCTTTGTACTTTCCTCCCTTTGGGAAGGTCTGCCGGTCACGGTCATTGAGGCACAGGCTAACGGCTTGTACTGCGTTGTGACAGAGGGACTGACAGAAGAAATGAACGCTCTGAACATGGTGGAATATCTCTCTTTGGAAGCTCCCCCGACAGAGTGGGCCAAGGCCCTGATCAAAGCCGCCCAGCACCCCCGCCGTGATACCTATGAAGAGATGAAATCCTCCGGTTATGACATCAACACAACTGCTCCGTGGTTACAGGAATTCTATCTGAAAAAGCACAATGAGGGGGATATAGAGGAAACGGTATGAGAATCGGTATATTGACACACTATCAGGTTGAAAGCCACGGCGCATTGCTTCAACATTACGCATTGACAGAATACTTAAGACAGATTGGTCATGAAGTATATACGCTCACATATCCTAAGAGCCTTGATTTTGCCAATCAGCACGATCAAAAAAAATTTGCTGTCGGAGTTCGATCCGTCCCCTTTTACCTTAAAGAATACCTGTTAAAAAGGGGTCCGCAATATGTTTGGACCATGGCACGAAAGCACTTTCTGCTGCAAAAATTCAACAGGGATAATTTTGTTTTTTTACCTTATGCAGACTGCAATATGGATTATGCTGTTGTGGGATCGGATGAAGTCTGGAGTATACAACTAGGTGCAAACATGATGATGTACGGACATGGCGTTGACGCAAATAAGTTGATTTCCTATGCTCCCAGTTTCGGTCAGACGACACCGGAGGACATTTCGGCTCATCACTGTACATCGCTGGTGTCCGGCGGATTGAAAATGTTTAGAAATATTTCTGTACGGGATATCGCCAGCCGGGACATAGTACATCAGTTCACCGGAATGGATGTACCGTTGGTCTGCGACCCTGTGTTGCTGTACGGCTTTGATCGAGAGTTATCCCATTACCATAAGATGACCAACCGGAAATATGTTGTTGTTTATGGTTACAACAGCAATATGAACGAGCCGGAACGGATCGATGCAATCCGAAAGTATGCTAAATCCATCGGAGCAAAGGTCTTTTCTGTGGGCGCATTCCACAAATGGTGTGACAAGCAGGTTATCTGTGACCCAATTGAAATGCTTTACTGGTTTAAGGGCGCAGAAGCAGTGTTCACAGATACATTTCACGGAACCATTGCAGCTTTCCTGGGACATACGCCAATGGCTGTATATGTTCGCTCCACAAATAACGTAAAGCTGGATCATCTACTTTCTGTTTTGGGATTGGAAAGCCGCAAAGTAACGGACAACCGTGATATTGAGACGATCCTGGCGGATCCGCTTGACTTTGAAAAGCTCCGCCATATGCTGGAGCCCTATCGGGATGAAAGCGCCGTCTGGCTCATGCAGGCACTCGGCGATGAAAAATAAAGGAGACACCCAAATTGAAACGATTACTCTACATAGCATTTAAGGATTTTTCCAATCTTCATTTTGGCGCTAACGCAAAAGTGCTGTCCCAATGTCGCGCATTTACGGAATACGGCTACGATGTAGATTTAATCGGCCGCCAGAGTGTAGATACGGTTTTGATCAAGAACGGTATGTGCATTCAGAGAATATCGACCGGAAATATGATAATCCAGAATCAGCGGTTTCGGAATCTTATGGCAAAGCAGAATCAGATTCGGGCTACTCAGGAATATATCCACAATAAGCAGTATGATGCCTGTTATATCCGATATGATTTTTCCGATCCTGGATTTATCGGACTGCTGAAAGGGATCCGAACGGTTTGTCCCAGGATCGCCCTGGAGCTGCCTACATATCCCTATGAAGAGGAAAACAAATATGGTGTGTTATCTAAGGTCAAAATGCTGGTAGACAAGCACTGCCGAAAACAGCTCCGCAAGTACATTGATTTTATTGTTACCTTTTACGGCGGTTATGAAACTCTCTTCG
>JBJDZJ010000171.1:0-6441 GCA_051867915.1 Eubacteriales bacterium | reverse complement strand
GAATGTCGTTAAGCGATGTCCATTCCATATGGTAATGTGTCCTCCGCAATCAAATTCATTTTTTTTATATTCTACCATGTTTTCGTCGCTCTGTCAAGATAAACTGAAAAATTTGATGAAAAAATTCGTAGGAGCAAATCAAAGCAGGAGCCTGACTGCTGTCACATTGGTGCTTGACAGACCGATTCTTTTGTGCTACAATTAAGAAAAGAACGAACTGCAATCGGAGGTAGATATGGCAAACTTAACGGAAAAAGAAATTGAGCGGAGCTATCCGTTCAAGGGCAGGGTTTTTGAAATTGCCAGTTGTAAGGCGGTGCTTCCGGACGGAAGTATAGCGGATCGGGATGTCATGTGTCATTCGGGTGGCGTCTGCGTCCTTCCGCTGGATGAGGACGGCAATGTCACTGTTGTCCGCCAATATCGGTTTGGGGCAGGATGCGAGACGCTGGAGATCCCCGCAGGAAAGCTGGAAAAGGGTGAAAGTCCCGATGAGGCGATCCGCCGGGAATTGGAAGAGGAAACCGGCTATCATGCCGACGAGATTCGGTATCTCGGCTTCATATATTCGTCTCCCGCGATTTCCACCGAGAAGATCTACATTTATCTTGCCACGGGACTGCACGCAGGCAAGCCGCATTTTGACAGCGATGAGTTCCTGTCCATTGAAAGGTACCCGCTGGACAGTCTGGTACAGATGGTGATGGACGGCACGATTACCGATGCCAAAACCCAGATTGCCGTACTCAAGGCGGATCGGATCAGAAGGAAGCAGGGTTGACTCTTAACAAAAAAAAGACAGTGTGTTTGATTGCACACTGTCTTTCTTTTTTATATCCGAAATTCGGAAGATGAAAACCGTCGGACATAGGTTTCTGCCGTCTTCTCAGAACAGAGGGGAAAACAGTCTCAGAAGGGCGTACCAAAGTCCACGGAGCAATCCGACCCGAATCGTCATATGCTTAACGGGAGCGGACTTTTGCAGGGTCTGTTCGAAATCTTCCCGTACTTTTTGTACTACCGACGATTTGTACAGATAGCATCCGCACTCGAAATGATGATAGAGGGAGCGGTAATCCAGATTGGCAGAACCGACGGTTGCCACTTCATCGTCGCAGACGAAGGATTTGGCGTGAACGAATCCGGGCGTGTATTCATAGATTTTCACGCCGTGTTTGATCAGCTCCGGATAGTAGGAACGGGTCAACTGGAAGACAATCTTTTTATCGGGGATTGCCGGAGTGATGATCCGTACATCCACGCCCCGCTTGGCGGCGAGGGTCAGAGCGGTTACGGTTTCATTGTCGATAATCAGATAGGGCGTAAAAATGTAGAGATAACGGCTGGAATGGTTGATGATGTTGAGATAGACATTTTCCGCACAGATTTCCAGATCCAGCGGGGAATCGCCGTAGGGCTGAACATATCCGTCACTCGGCATAAGCGTTGCCGCTTCTGTCGGCATAAACGGTTCGAAGGATTCGTCGGTTGGACGCATGGCGTTCCACTGATTGAGGAAAAGCAGGGTCAGATTTCGTACCGCTTCCCCCTTCAGCATGATACCGGTGTCCTTCCAATGCCCGAACTTCGTGACTCTGTTGATGTATTCGTCCGCAAGATTGATTCCGCCCGTAAATCCGACATCGCCGTCAATGACGGTGATTTTCCGGTGATCCCGGTTGTTCATGACCACCGAAAGGAGAGGACGGAAGCGGTTGAAGACGACGCATTTGATTTTGCACTGCTCGAGATGACGATTATAGTCCTTGTCCAGCTTCAGAATACACCCCATGTCGTCGTACATCAGCCGTACATCCACACCTTGAGCGGCTTTTTCCTTCAGCACGTCAAGAATGGAATTCCACATTTTGCCTTCTTCGATGATGAAGTATTCCATGAAGATGAATCGCTTTGCCTTTTTCAGCTCTTCCAGAAGGACCGGGTAGTTGTCATCGCCCAAAGGAAAATACTCGGCAGAGGTGTGGGAGTAGACAGGGAAGCCGCTGGCAGACAGATAGCGGCACTGACCTGCTATGTGTTCATCGGCTTCGGTAATTTCCTTCAGAATGCTGCTGTCATCGGCCTTTTGCATTTCAGTCAGTTGATCGGCTTTTTCATATTTTTTGCGCAGGTACCCGTAGTTGCGACGCACGCCGAACAGCAGATAGATCACGCCGCCGAAGAGCGGGAAAATCAGAATCGGCACAATCCATGCCAGTTTCACGCTGGGATTGGAAGGAGAATTTATGATGTGTGCAATTACGAGTACGGAGAGTACCTTCAGCAGGATGGAAATGACGGTCGTGATTTCGCCTGCATAGAACAGGATGAAAAACAGCCACACAAGCTGGATCAACAATGCGAAGCATACGATGGTCAGTCGGTTCAGTATCCTTTTTAAAAACTTCATGTAAACACTCTTTCAACAAGTCACATTGCCTTCACAAAGGCAATATTTTTCGCAAATACATCTCATCCGCTTTGAAGATAATTCTGAAATACTCATGGGAGGCTGATCGGGAGTTCCGAGTTCAGAGATTCTCTTTTCAAACCAGACAACATCAAGCCAGCGATTGAATTTGAATCCCGAATTCTCCATGATTCCTATCCGACGAAACCCCATTTTTTCATGGAATGCAATGCTTACGGCTTTCTCTCCGCTCACGATTCCGTACACATTCCGATACCCAAGTTCGCAAAGAATCTCGATCAATGCCTGATAGAGTCTGCTCCCGACCCCTACCCCCGCAAAGGAAGGGGACAGGTAGACAGACAGATCGGCGTCAAAGCAATAGGCGGTTCGGTCGGAAAAGGGACGGTCGGCGTAGGCGTATCCGATGATTTTGCCGTCGGAGAGTGCAACCAGCCACGGATAGATCGCCGTGACTGTATCGAATCGACGGTCAAAGTCGGATACCGACGGGACGGCATATTCGAAGGTAACGGTTGTGTTTAGGATATAGTTGGCATAGATTTCCCGAACGGCATTGACATCGTCGGGAACCGCAGGTCGGATTTCAAGGTTCATTTGACGAACATCAGGGTCACAATTCCGAAGGGACGGAAGGGAACCGTCACCGTCTGATCGGTAATGGGAAGTTCCTCTTTGATGTCCTCCAGAATGTTGGTGCGGTATACCGCCTTGACTCCATCGGGCACGCCGACTTTGCAGACGGTCTTGTTGCGCTCTGCTTCATAGAGTCGAATGACAAATGCGTCGTTGCGCAGAGCGGCAGGCTTGATTGCCTCGCAGACAATATTGTCGGCAGACAGGGTAATCAGAGGCTTTTCGGGTGCGCCGCCACCCGAAACGGCCGTTACGGGAATGTTGAGCAGATAACTCTCACGGACTACATTCTGAGTGGTGAAGCTGCCGTTGTGGGGATAGAGCGAGTAGGTGAATTCGTGAACGCCTTCGTCACCGGTGACATCGGGATGCGTGCCGCTTCTCAGAAGGGTCAGGCAGAGATTGCCTTCATAGGTGGAGATGCCGTACTTACAGTCGTTGAGAATGGCGACGCCGAAACGGGATTCGGACAAATCGGTCCACTTGTGGTTGCAGACTTCAAACTTTGCCGCCTCATAGCTGTTGTTGCGGGTAATGGGACGGTCCATATGACCGAACTGAATTTCATTCTTGACGGTGGTACTGCTGATGTCCAGATCGAATCCGGTTTTCAGGAAGGTATGCTTTTCCTTCCAATCCACAACCGTATGGAAGTCCACTCTGGGACTTGTTGCATAGAAAATGATGTCCTGAGTCAGGGTGGAATGCTGTCCGATGGCGTAGCTGACCCGAATCACATACATCAGTTCTCCGTCCGATACGCTTTCAAAGGACTTCAGACTGTTCTGAATATGGATCTTGGACATGGTTTCCAGATCAATATCCCAGTCGTCGTAGGTTTGGGGAACATCTTCGGCAATATAGAAGCTGTTCAGAGGATTTCCGGATTCCTTGCGAAGTTCTCTTCCGCTTTCCTTGTCAACAAAAGAGGCGATCGCACCGTTTTCATCAAACAAAACGGTTGCAAAGGGCGTTTCAAGAGTGCGTCCGTTCATGACAAAGGGAGAAGTTCCGGATGCGGGAGAATCGGTCAGAGCGACGCTTCGGGATGACAGCCCTTTGATGCGGACGCCGCCGACGGCGGTGATCTTCTTTCCGGTCACATCGGTATAACACTGACAGGGGTACTCAGAGGGGTACAGCCCGTTATCGTCCATGAAAATCACATCGTCCCGATCGAAGGATGTGGTATTGAACAGGGTGACTGTGCGGCTGTCGGAAGAAAGAAGCTCGCCTGCATAGCTTTGTGACAGAGCCTCTGCTTCCCGGATGACCTCCAGATTCTCTTTGACGGCATTCTGCGTGACACCGGTATAACAGGTGCCGGGAAGAATATCGTGGAACTGATTGGTCAGGAGAACCTTGTACAGATCATCGGTGCGCTCACCCTTGGGTTTGCCTGCCAGAACATTGAAGTAATCCATATCCCGCAGAGCGAACTCGCATTTGCGGTTGGTTCTCTTGATGTCGTGCATCTGAGTCAGAGTGCCTCTGTGCAGCTCAAGGTACAGCTCGCCGTTGTAGACAGGGAGCTTATCCGCAACCTTTTCAATCTCCTTCATGAAGTCGGATATGGTGGTATAGTAGGAATTGGGCAGACCGGGTACATTCATGATCCGTCTAGCCTTTTCCAGCATGGCAGGAGTGGGTCCGCCGCCTCCGTCCCCGTGACCGAAGGAGAAGAGCCGTCCCTCGAAGTATTCCTTATTCTGGATGGTGCGGATTTCACGGTCGGTATCGGACACATCGGGAGAGGTGTCGATGCTGTTCAGATGGGTCAGAACGGTGCTTCCGTCGATGCCCTTCCATTTGAAGGTGGTAAAGGGGAAGCGGTTCAGATCGTTCCAGCCCATCTTGGTGGTATAGAAATACTTGACTTCGCTTTCCTGCATGATCTGGGGAATGGCTCCGTTATAGCCAAAAGTGTCGGGAAGCCAGAAGGCGTCGGAGGTATAGTCGAAATTTTCTCTAGTGAAGTGCTGACCGTACATGAACTGTCTTGCCATCAGCTCGCCCGAGGTGATGTTACAGTCGCACTCGACCCAAACGCCGCCGTTGGGTTCATATCTGCCTTCTTTGACATACTTCTTCATTCTCTCAAAGAGGGAAGGATAGTATCTGCGCATCCAATCGCAGTGGAGGGCAGAGGACTGGATAAACTTGTATTCGGGATACTGTTCCATCAGCCGAACCACATTGGAATAGGTGCGTGCGCACTTGCGGATGGTTTCGCTGACCGGCCACAGCCATGCCGTATCCATGTGGGAGTTCCCCACCAGTCCGATCTGTCCGCGGGTGTTGTCGCTTTCTCCTTTTGCAAGAACAGGTTTCAGAATTTCAATGCACCGGACTACCGATTCGTGTACATATTCGTCGTCGTAATGGGCAGGATACTGTACGATGGCGGCAAATACCTCTTCAAGAGCGGTCTGTGCGCGATGCTTCTGGAAATTGTTGGTATCCAGTTTCTTTGCCATCTGAAGTACAATGTTCAGGTCAAAGACAAAATCATAAATGTCCTGATCGCAGACACAGATGTCGATTCCGGTAAAGGTTTTGCGGAAGTCGCCTTCACCTGCGGTGGGTACATCCTTACCGTAGGAATCATATGGATGACAGCCTACACAGAAGTGATGGGCATAGCATTCAAATGCCAGGTCGAAACTCTGTCCGGGAACAGCAGATTCGGTGAGCAGCTGTGCGGAATGCATGATACCCATGTAGTCGCCCTTGCTGTTAAAAATTCCGTCAGGTTCTCCGTTGACAAAAAACAGTGTCTCATAGGCTTCGGTATGAGGAATGACATACAACTTTTTGCCGGCAAGTCTTTCCGGCACCGTATACCTTCCCTCAACCCAGAGATTGCCGTATTCGCCGCCCCAGACAAATCCGACCGGAAGAGGGGAGAGTCCTTCTGTCGGCGGTGTACGGAAATGCTCTTTTGTAGTCAGCCCGACCGGGTTTGGCAGTGTGTCTGCCTTTTTATACATCAGTCCTGCGTACAGCTTGTTCAGGTTTTCCAGTTTTCCGCAGATTCGATTGGAATATCTTTCGTAAACCATAGATCCTCCGATAAATCCGAAAAAATAATTCATTTTATTATACATGATTTTCTCTTGAATGTCAACCATTTTTTTCAAGAAAAGAACGATGAAATTTATCCGACCTGTTTTTTGAAAAACTTTTGAACAAATCATTGAAATATGGAATTTTTTTACCGCTTTATATCTTGACAAAAGCCGATGAATTTGCTATAATAACTTCATTGTTATGGGTTTGCCGGAAAAAGGAGCGTGATTTTCTGTGGTACAGATTGCCATATTGGGATTCGGTAATATCGGAAGCGGAGTTGCTGAGGTGATTCTCAGGGGATA
>JBJDZJ010000170.1:0-6463 GCA_051867915.1 Eubacteriales bacterium | reverse complement strand
GGAAACAGGGTTGTCCATGATTTTTCCGTTATTTTGAATGATCCCGAGGTGTCCATTGTCTGCGAAACCATGGGAGGCTCCAAGCCTGCGTTTGAGTATTCGCTGTCCTGTCTTCAGGCAGGAAAATCCGTTGTGACCTCCAATAAGGAGGTCGTTGCCAACTTCGGAAATCTTCTCTGCGATGCCGCAAGAGATCACGGTGTCCGCTATCTGTACGAGGCGAGCGTGGGCGGAGGTATTCCCATTATCCGCTCTATCAAAAGTTCTATGGCGGGCGACAAAATCCTTGAGATCAACGGAATTCTCAACGGCACAACCAACTATATTCTGACAGAAATGGAAAAGTCCGGCAAAACTATGCAGGACGCACTTGCCGAGGCTCAGAAACTGGGGTATGCCGAGCGGGATCCGTCCGCCGACATCAACGGAGCCGACAGCGCCAGAAAGATCTGTATTCTTGCCGCTCTTGCCTTCGGTACGCTGGTTTCCCCGTCGCTGGTCAGCACCGAGGGAATACGCAACATCCGCACCGAGGACACCGAGATTGCAAAGAAATTCGGAGCGTCGGTCAAGCTCATCGGCAGTACGGGGGTCTATCCGGACGGCAAAATCGACATTCGGGTATCACCCTGTCTTGTTACCGCAGATAATCCCATTTCAACTGTGGACGGCGTCTTCAATGCCATCATGGTGAAAGCATCCTGCCTGGGCAGTGTCATGTTCTACGGTCAGGGCGCCGGAAGTCTTCCTACCGCCAGCGCCGTGCTGTCGGACATCATTGATATCGCCAAGCATCTGAAGACCAGACAGCCGGTTCAGGAATCCTGGCGGGTTGCCGAAGAAGAGGATGTGTATGAGGATGATGAAGTTCCCATGAATTGCTATGCCGCTGTTGCGGCTTCTCCCGAGAAGGTGCTGGACAAAATTCCGGATGCCAGAATTCTGTATTCCGACGATACTTTGACTGCATTTATCTGCGATCATACGAAAATCAAGAGCTTTGAGGACCGTCTTGCGGCTCTGCAATCAACGGTGCTTTCGAAATTCCGTGCCCTGTAAGATGAATCAAATAGTACGGTCTCACATTTAGCCGTGTGAGACCGTTTTGACTGTCTGCTTCTTCCTTTGTCTGATCCGGTTATGCTTGACTTTGGATAGGTACTGATCGGTTTCCCGACCGATTTCCCCGACTTTGGTCAGAAGGAAGGAGGTGTTGATGACGGTCATGATTCCGACGGTCAGATCGGTGAACTGCCACATGAGCGAACCGCTCATAACCGCACCGGGTAGGGTAATCAGGCAGTAGAGCAGAATGTAAAGATTCTGTATCCGCCGATCGGAGGTCAGATAGTCCAGACTGATCATGCCGTAGTAAGACCAACCGATCATGGTTGCCAATGCAAAAAAGAAGACGCAGATTGCCAGCAGATAGCCCGAGGTTTCTCCCAGAAATCTTGAAAAACAGGCGATAATCAACTCCATTCCGTCCAGATCGGGATACCGTTCGACAGAGAGAAGCACCACAAATGCACTCAGACTGCACATGACAATGGTGTCGGCAAAAACTTCAAAAATACCCAGAAATCCCTGTCTGACCGGACTGTCGGTATCTGCGCTGGCATGAGCAATGGGCGCGGTTCCGCAGCCTGCCTCATTGGAAATCAGTCCTCTGGAGATTCCGTATCGCATGGAACGCATCATGAGAAAGCCGCCGATTCCGCCGAGTGCGGCGGATGGACGAAAGGCATCCCGTACAATCCACATAAGGATGGAAGGGATTTCTTTCAGATTGGGGAGAATGACGAAAAGACAGAGCAGAACATACACAAGGCTCATAATGGGGACCAGAAAGGCGGTTACCGAGGAAATCCGCTTGATTCCCTTGCGGATGGCAGGATAAAGAAAGAGAGAGACCGTAGCGGCAAGAGGAAGCGGAGGAATATGAAAAACGCTTTCTGCCGTATCGGCAACTGCATTGATCTGCATCAGATTGCCAAGCGTCAGGGAAGCGCAGATACAGAGAATCGAAAAGGGAAGTGCCAGCGATCTTATCTTCATATAATACATGGCTCCTCCCGAGTATTCGCCATTCGGTCGGGTTATCCGATGGCGGACGGCAAGGACCACCTCCGCATATTTGACCGGCATGGACAGGATGGCGCCGATCCACATCCAAAGAATGGCTCCCGCTCCTCCGGAAACAATGGCAGAGGCTACACCTGCAATATTTCCCACTCCGAGCGTCCCGGCAAGGGCTACCGTCAGTGAGCGAAAGGGCGATTGACCGCTTCTGTTATCACGGCGTTTCGTAAGCGATCTGACTATTGTCGGTATGCGGGTCAGATGGAGAAATCGGGTACGGAAACCCAGTATGATCCCCGAAAAGGTCAACAATGCCGGAACCGCCGGCGCAAGAATCCAGGTGTTCAGCCAGCTCATCGGATTTCCCATGGTATGTCCCATCCTTTTTCGGTATTTATGATACAGAATATGCTCTGACTGCTGTTTTCAGAACATGCTGAAACCTGAAATTAGCAATTGTTTTATGAAAGTGTTAATTTAATGTGAATAATCGAGAAAACCTATTGCAATTTTGAAGAAAATGGCTACAATAAGAATTGTGAGTTAGCACTCATGCCAAACGAGTGCCAAATCAAAAATCATCTTAAAGATTTGGAGGAAAAGAATATGACAATCAAACCTCTTTCGGACCGTGTTGTCGTCAAGATGGTCGAAGTGGAAGAAACAACCAAAAGCGGACTGATTCTGACAGCCGCATCCAAGGAAAAACCCCAGTTTGCAGAGGTCATCTCTGTGGGCCCCGGATCCTATGACAAGAACGGAGTTCTGATTCCGATTAAGGACATTTCCGTCGGAGACAGAGTCATTATCAGCAGTTATGCAGGCAACAAGGTAAAGGTTGACAGCGAAGAGTACATCATCGTGAATGCCGGCGATATCCTTGCAGTCGTTGCATAAAATCTAAAGGAAAACTTGAAGGGAGTATTACAGATATGGCAAAGGAAATTGTACTGGGTATTGATGCAAGAAATGCTCTGACTGCCGGCGTGGATAAGCTGGCCAATACCGTAAAAATCACCATGGGACCCAAGGGTAGAAATGTCGTTCTTGATCGCAAGTACGGCGCACCCCTGATTACCAATGACGGTGTCACCATCGCAAAGGAAATCGAACTGGACGATCCCAAGGAAAATATGGGCGCACAGCTCGTCAAGGAAGTTGCAACCAAGACCAACGATGCCGCAGGCGACGGCACAACTACCGCAACTCTTCTGGCTCAGGTTCTGATCAACGAAGGAATGAAGAATGTAGCCGCAGGCGCCAATCCCATGGTTGTCCGTAAGGGCATTCAGAAGGCGGTTGATGCCGCAGTTGCAGGTCTGAAGGCAAATTCTCAGCCCGTTAAGGGATCTGACGACATCGCAAGAGTCGGCACCGTTTCCAGCGGATCGGCTGAAATCGGAACTCTGATTGCAGATGCTATGGATAAAGTGACTTCCGACGGCGTTATTACCGTTGAGGAATCCAAGACTGCAGAAACCCTTTGCGAGGTTGTAGAGGGAATGCAGTTTGATCGCGGCTACCTGTCCCCCTATATGGCTACCGATAACGATAAGATGGAAGCTGTTCTGGACGATGCTCTGATTCTGATCACCGATAAGAAGATCAGCAACATTCAGGATCTTCTTCCTCTGCTGGAGCAGATTGTTCAGTCGGGTAGAAAGCTGTTGATTATCGCCGAGGATGTTGAGGGCGAAGCTCTGACCACCATGATTCTGAACAAGCTGCGCGGCACCATCAATGTCTGCTGCGTAAAGGCTCCCGGATTCGGCGACCGCAGAAAGGAAATGCTGCAGGATATCGCCATTCTGACCGGCGGTCAGGTTGTGACCTCCGAACTGGGTCTGGAACTGAAGGATACCACTCTTGATATGCTGGGTACCGCCCGTCAGGTCAAGGTCAATAAGGAGCGTACCATCATTGTCGGCGGTGAGGGCGATAAGAATGAGATTGCTTCCCGTGTTGCCCAGATCCGTGCCGCTATTCCCGTGACCACCTCCGAGTTTGACCGTGAGAAACTCCAGGAGAGACTGGCGAAGCTGGCAGGCGGCGTAGCTGTGATCAAGGTCGGTGCCGCCACCGAGGTCGAGATGAAGGAAATGAAGCTCCGCATCGAGGACGCACTGAACGCTACCAAGGCAGCGGTAGAGGAAGGCATCGTCGCAGGCGGCGGAACGGCATATCTGAATGTCATCGAGAATGTGGACGCACTTCTGAAGAATGCCGAGGGCGACGAGAAGACCGGCATCATGCTGGTCAAGAAGGCTCTGGAAGCTCCCGCTCGTCAGATCGCCGAGAATGCCGGCTTCGAGGGCAGCGTTGTGGTTGATAAGATCCAGCGCTCCAGAAAGAAGGGCTACGGTTTCGACGCATACAATGAGAAGTATGTAGATATGGTGGAAGAGGGAATTGTGGATCCTACAAAGGTAACCCGTTCCGCACTCCAGAATGCCGCATCCATCGCCGCAACCGTTCTGACTACCGAGGCGCTTGTTTCCGATCTGAAGGAAGATAAGAAGGCCGAGGAAGCCGCATCCCGTGCGGCTGCTATGCAGGGCGGCGGAATGTATTAATCGATCGCCGGTTTGATCGGAATTTGACGACCGATTTTGGGCTGTCGTAAATCGAATTTACGACAGCCCGATCTTCTTATATAAACAAGAAACTGAATTCTACGGACTACTTTACCCATTTACCCATTGCGAAAGGATCATCGGTTATGCGCAGAACAAAACTTCGTGACAGACTTCTTCCGAACTATACCCATGGAGAAGAAGTTTTTAATATGGTTACACACATTGTGGGCGGCGCACTGGGCGTCGTGGCTACGGTGCTTTGTGTGGTTTTTGCCGCACTCCATCATAATGTATGGGGCGTGGTAGGAGGAGCCATCTTCGGCGCTACTATGATCGTTCTGTACACCATGTCATCGGTTTATCATGGACTCAGCCCGAGGCTTGCCGCAAAAAAAGTGTTCCAAATCATCGACCATTGCTCCATCTTTTTCCTGATTGCGGGAACCTATACGCCTATTGCTCTTGTCAGCCTGCGTGAATATAAAACTTGGATCGGATGGACGGTATTCGGATTCATATGGGGTATGGCAGTCATTGGAATTGTGCTCAATGCCATTGACCTGAAAAAGTACAAGCTGTTTTCCATGATCTGCTATTTGGTTATGGGCTGGTGTATCGTGCTGGTTGCCGCACCGACCTTCCGGATGCTGACGGTACCGGGAACGGTATTTTTGATTCTGGGCGGCGTAAGTTATACTGTCGGTGCGGTTTTGTTCTGCTTCCGTGTACGCTACCTTCACTCGGTTTTTCACATTTTTTGCGTAATCGGCAGTTTGCTTCATTTTTTCTGTATCCTGTTTTATGTCATGTGAGTCCGAATGTTGTTTTTTGATAGTCTTTGCAGATATAAATCATAATTTCGTTGAATAACGCTTGACAGATGCCTGAAAATATGCTATGATATAAAAAATAGATAAATTAAAAAAACAGAGGAAATTCTGCCGATATGATATTTATCAAAGCTGTTTTTGAGGATCAGATTAATCAACTTTCGGAGCTTGCATTCGAAATCCAATCGGAGTATTATGCTCCCATTACCGGTGAAGAACAGACCCAATATATATTGAAAACATTCCAGTCTCCCGATGCCATTAAGGCTCAGATTGAAGACGAGAAATACATCTATTATCTTTTGTGCGAGGACAGCCAGCCCTTCGGATATATCGGGATTCAGCCTCAGGGCAGATGTCTCTTTCTCAGTAAGTTTTATATCAAAAAAGAAATGCGCCGTAGAGGCTACGGACGGGAAGCACTTGATTTTCTGGTAGATCTATGTCGAGAACAGCGAATGGATACGATATGGCTGACGGTCAACCGCCATAATACGGACGCCATCGAGATTTATAAGAAATTGGGTTTTGCTGTTGTAAGGGATCTTAAGCGGGACATCGGAGAGGGATATTTCGCCGATGACTATGTGATGAAAAAGTGCGTCCACCCGGAACCCGGTCAGGCATCATAAAGAAATAGAATCAGCAGTACCGGACAGGTCAAAATCTGTTTTGGTACTGCTATTTATCAGTTTGAAGCAGACCGTCCGGAATTTATTCATTACGAGTCGGGGAAGGTCAGCAACAGAGCGGATGAATGAGAATCCGGATGCGAAAGATACCTCCATATAATTTTTATGTGAATTATACAAAATGGAAATTTTGTATAATTGAGGGAAGGAAATAGGGTTTGACCGTTTGGTCTGCATACGCTCTGCGTGCGCATTTAGACATATATTGTTGCAAAAAAAGTTTGGAAATGTATATTTGTCAATGATGTGAGACCAGAAAAAGCGAAAAAACTGCGAGTATCGT
>JBJDZJ010000169.1:0-6517 GCA_051867915.1 Eubacteriales bacterium | reverse complement strand
GATGATGGGGTAGCGGATATAGTCGGAATACTTGCGTACGATGGATTCCAGACGGTAGGAATCAAGGAATTCGCTGTACTTTTCCTCTTCGCTGTCCTCCTTGATGTGCAGGGTAATCACCGTACCGTAGTCTTCCTTCTCACAGGGTTCGACGGTATACCCTTCGGCGCCGGTAGACTCCCAGCGGTATCCCTGATCGCTTCCGTATGCCCTGGAGTCCACCGTGACCTTATCGGCTACCATGAATGCCGAATAGAAGCCGACGCCGAACTGTCCGATGACATCAATATCCTCTTTCTTCTCGTTTTCCTTCTTGAAGTTCAGCGAACCGCTGTGAGCGATGGTGCCCAGATTGGTCTCCAGGCCCTCCTCATCCATGCCGCAGCCGTTATCCGAAACGGTGATGGTGCGGGCATCCTTGTCCACATCAATGCGGATCTCAAAATCGGAACGATCCAGACCCAGACTGCTGTCGGAAAGGCTCCGATAGTAGAGCTTGTCAATGGCATCGCTGGCATTGGAAATCAGCTCCCGCAGGAAGATCTCCTTGTGGGTGTAGATGGAGTTTATCATCATGTCCAGCAGCTTCCGGGATTCGGCTTGAAATTGTTTCATGTTCATCTTCTCCTTTGCGTTTTAGCAGTATTTCTTTTTGATTGACATTATTTTACGCTTATATTATGAAATTAACTAGTTCGATATGTGAACAAAATGTAAATACTTAGCAGTCATTCTGTTTGAGTGCTAATTTTGGCTGTCGATTCCGGGGAAAGACCGTTCCGTTCCGGACGGGATGGCACGAAAAAAGACAGGCGCAATCTCTCACCGAATCGGGGACGGAGCCGCAAAACCGTCGGACTCATCGGGACAGGATATCCCGGTATGTCCCATAATCGGTAAGGCTTTTTTAGACTCTCCCAAAAGACAAAAATAGACACTTTTTTGACAAGATTCACCAAACAAGTCCTTGACAAGAACCTTGTCATATGTTAAAATCTACGAAAAGCAGTGATGCGAAAATATGAAAGGATGGTAATTCCAATGAAAAAAACCCTATCCGTTCTACTCGCTTCGGCAATGATTTTGGCAGTGGCTCCTCTGACGATATTCGCTTATGAAACCGATGATATATCCACAATCGAATCATTGCTGAAAAGCGATGATAACCTGGCCTACGGCAAGTCCGTGATCTACAGCTCAGCGCTGGATCAGGGCGAAGGTGCAAGCTGGCACCCCGCCTACCTGACCGACGGCTCCCTCAACTATCATGCTGATACCGGCGATACAACCGGCTACCACAGCGACACCGCAAACAGCGGCAAGAACCATGAGGAATGGGCCGGCGTTGACCTCGGCGAGCCCGCAACCTTTGACACGCTGGTGGTTTACCCCAGCCTGCCCGAGGCAAAACACGGCATTGATGTCTGCCCCGCCTTCCCCAACGCCTTCCGCGTTGATGTATCTGCCGACGGCACCAACTGGTCGACCCTGACCATCACGGTCAACGGCGACGACAAGAATGCCGCTCAGACCGTCTACAACTTCGATCCTCCCGCAGCAGAACCCATAACCATTACCTTTACGGCAGTAACTGCTCAGTATGTCCGCTTTGTCGGCGTTTCGCTGAACAACTTTGACGGAACCCGCAACTTCAATCTGAAGCTCAGCGAACTGGCGGTCTACAACAAAGGCTACACCCCCTCCGAGTACACCTATGTGGAAAATGTTGCCGCAGGCAAGCCCGTTGCATTAGCGGCAGGCGGCGCACATGACGATTTCCAGAACAACTGGCACCTTGCCAACATCAACAACGGAAACCGTTACGATATGTGTACCTACAACGGCAACAACGATTACGGTCAGTTCTGCGGATTCCACAGTTCCGTTGACCGTCCTTCTGAGATCGCAATCGACATCACTCTGGGCGAAGGAACCACCCTCAATCAGGTTGTCATCTATCCTTCCAGCGAGAAGTATTCGACCACTTATGAGAATGCCGGCGTCTTCTACTTCCCTGCAAACTTCAACTTCCAGATTTCCGACAACGGAACCGATTGGGAAACGGTGAAGACGGTCAGCGACTACTCTGTCACTGAGTACGGTCCCCAGGTATTCGATCTGGGCAAGACCTACACCGCCACCTACCTGCGCTTTGATATGACCGATCTCGGCGGATATATCAAGCTCTCCGAGCTTGAGGTCTACGATACCGCAAAGGTTCTGACCTTTGCCGACACCGGTGTTGTTGTCAACAAGAATGTCAACCTGGCTCTCGGCGCATCGGTTATCTGCTCCAGCGTTATCAACTCGGGCGGATGGCAGCTGACCAACCTGAACAACGGCATCATCGAGGAGAACGGCGGCTTTACCTCCGGCAGAAGCGACAGCGATCCCAATCCCACTGTCGGCATTGATCTTGGCGCAGTAACCAGAGTCAACTCCATTACCCTTTGGTCCGCAAAGTCCGAGGACGAGCGGGATGCCGAATGGTCGGGTATTCCCAAGTCGTTTGAGATTCAGGTATCGAACAACGGCTTTAACTGGAAGACCGTCGGCACATACACCAACGAGAGCGTTCCCGAATTCGGAAAGGGCTACACCTACAGCTTCGATGAGACAGATGCCAGATACATCCGCATTGCCACCACGGCAGAAAATGTCTATCCCAAGGGATCTGACTACGACTGGAAATACATTCAGCTCGCCGAAATGGAAGTCACCTATAAGGTCAGCGACAAACCCGTAGATCCTACCGATCCCGTTGATCCTCCCAAGACCGGTGACACTGCGGCAATCCTGATGTTCGTTTCTGCTCTCGCCGTTGTCTCCTGCGCAGCCGTTGCTCTGAAGAGACGCAAGGAAAATTAAACTCGGTTCGAATCCAACTCAATTGAGTCTTCGGACAAAAAACATCACTGCATAACAGATTCCCCTTGCAAGCCAAAGGCTTGCAAGGGGAATTTTAGATTTTATTGAAGGAAATCAGCCGGCAATCAGCGACATGCGAAGGAAAAAGGAAAAACCTATCCCTTCGGTCTGCACTTTGTTTGGGAAATATTCCGTTTCCGCTTGCGGAATGCGGCTGTTTAAGCCGCAAGGAATATTTCGGAACGGCGTAAACTAAATTTTAGTTTACCGCTAACTGTGCACGCCGTTCCGCCCTGTCTTATCTTCCTCCAACCGCCGCTTGAAGTCCTCGTATTCCTCCTCGGTTCCCTTGTATTGGAACTCCTGCATATCGTGGATCAGATATTTCCCGTCTCTGCCGCAGGCGACCTTCATGATTCGTTTGGCACAGTAGCCCTCCCCGGTCAGGTTCGTCTCATCGTATTCCCAGCCGCATCCCAGCGACAGGGGAAGATAGGAATCAACGCCGGCGGGATTCTGACAGGCGGTCAGCAGGGCTGAGGAATGCAGTACCTCTCCCCAGGTGCAGTCAAAGCGGACGATTCCCACACCCCTGACAAACCAGTATTCCTTGACCCCGGCGGAGGTGTAGTTGTAGAAATAATCGCCCGGATTCATATGGTGATTGTCTGCCCGAACGGTGACTTTGAGCGACTCCGCATAGTTCCCGCAAGGGGACGAAACCGCCCCGCCGTTACTAACCTCCAGAAGAATCTCCCAAAAGTCATCCCTGATTTGCTCACTGTACCCGGGGATCCACTTATCATCCCAAATACGGCCCACGGTCATTTGCAGAAAACGGAAAGGCTTTACGCCGTAAATGCGGTTTTCCTCAAATCGGCTGCCCCAGCGATAGGGTCCGAAGGAATAGGCGCCCGCTTCATGATAGCAGACCTTTCCTTCGGCTGCGATCAGATAGCTGGCATCGTAGGAAGACGGACAGAAGCGATAGCCCTTCGCTTTACGCCGGGCATATCGGGTCAGATATTCGATTCCGCCCAGCGCCGCCATTGCCGTACCCTGATTGCTGTTTTCCTGCACCGCCTTTTGGAGATACCGGATAGCCTCTTCGGGCTGATCGTTGTCACAGGCTTTTTCGCATTTGAAAATATAAAAGTCACTGCCCGCCCCGTCTTCATCCATGCAGCCCTTTTTCAGGGTGAACAGGTGAATGGTGGACACATTGGCCTGTTCTCCGTCGCTCCAGATCACTTCGTTTTCAAAGCATTGGTACAGCCATTCCGGAAGGTCGGGCTTGGTGTAGCGCCAACGGTTTCCGACAGCGAAGGGAAAATAGCCCTCTCCACCCTTGATTTCATATTCGGAAAGCTCGTAGGTCTCGCTGTCCATGAGATAGCCACCCGAAAAGGTTACCTTAACCAATCCCACACCGTCCACATACCAGATGTGAGCATCGTAATTTCCGGCTGCAGAATAAAACAGGTGCATACTGCTCTCAAAATCCCCTGCCGCCGTGCAGACAGGCTCCCCGTAGGAAACCACCTTCAGGGTTGCGCCGTCGTCTTCGTCGGTAAGCGTTTCACCCTCTGCCATTGCCGTATCAAAGAAAAGTCCGTTGCATCGGGACACTGAATAATTGATAGCGTCCATTTTATGCTTTTCGAACATCACGGAAGTCGTGGAAAAGCCCGGCTGCCCTCCAAAGCGCAGTTTGGTTCCCTCTTTTCGATAGGACTCGGCAGTTACCATAAACCCGGACAGAGGATCGTTTGCGTATCGGGTCATTTTTTCGTACACCATCTGTGCGGACACTGTCAGGGTATGATACAGATCATGGGGAGTCGCACGAAGAAGAGACTCCGCTTTGATAAAATCGGGAAGAGCCTCTTTCATACTGCCCAAATAGATATTTGCCGCCCCACGCCAGAAATAAAGTATTCCGAGTCCTTCGTCATAATGGAGTAGACAGAGTTTTGGAATCGCCTCCCCGTCCAGAATAGACAGCCATTCCTGATAATTCTGACGACTCAGAATATCATTAACATACAAATCGGAAAGAACCTCTCCGTTGTCTCCCTCCTCTGCCGCATGAAGAATCTTGGCTTTCAGCTCGTCGTCTTTGTTGCGGTTGTATTTTTCCAAATACAGATCGGCAAGGGCGGAAGATTTGGTTTGGGAATCGGGCTGAACGCTGATATAGCGTTCGGTCTCGACGTACAGCTTCTGATACCCCTCGTCCAGTCCATTCTGACGGTAATAAAGGGCAAGCTTGTGAATCTTCTCCCGTACCGTTTTCTCGAAATCAGGCGAGAGTTGATGAATGTTTTCATCCATATACATATCGGCAAGTTCTCCTTTCAGCTTGACTCTGGCTTCGTACAGCCGGCTCTTCACCGTTCCCGTGGGCAGATTCAGTGCCGCCGCAATCTCGGCAACGCTTCTGCCGTCGAAGTAAAACAGGGTCGCAACCCTGCGGTTTTTCTCCGACAGATGAGAAAGTGCCGACCGTACCGCCATTGTCCGTTCCTTTTGTATGGAACATTCTTCGGGTGAGGCGGCGTCGGAGGGGATAAAATCGGCGATTTCGTCGATGTCTTCGTGAAATTTCGTCCGGGACATCTGATGCAAAGCCTTGCGTTTGGCAAATCCGAACATCCACGGGGCAAATTTTTCGGGATCACTCAGCCGGGGCAGTCCTACAAAGCCGTCCACAAACGCATCCTGGGCAATATCCTCGGCAATTTCGTGCCGACCTGTAATCCGGTATGCGATGGCGTAGACCGTGTTCTGATAGCGACCGACCAGCTCTCCGTATGCGTCCGCATCGCCGTCAAGGGTCATGCGAACCAGTTCTGCATCCCGTTTTTTCCCGTATTCGGACACCGCTCTCACCTCCTTGTTTTCAGTTTCAGGCGCCTTCATCATTATGTGCCGAAAATGGGCCGATCGGTTGGATGTAAAATGTATTTTTTTGAGAAAGTCAAGGAGCCGAAGCAAACGCTCCGGCTCCTTGTTCATCCGATGCATAGATGTTGCGTCCGGATCACAGGGACGCAGTCTTGCGGACAGTTTACAGTTCCGCCAGAATCTCGGCGGCATTGGTATCGGGCTTGACCTTGGGCATGATTTTGGCAATGTTGCCCTGCTCGTCGATAAGGAAGGTCGTGCGGACCACGCCCATGCTGACCTTTCCGCATTGCTTTTTCTCCTGCCATACGCCGTATGCCTGAATCGCCGACAGTTCGGGATCGGAAAGAAGGACGAAGGGCAGGTTGAATTTCTCGGCAAATTTCACATGAGAAGCCACGCTGTCCTTGCTGATACCGATCACCTCTACGCCCTTTTTCTGAAATTCGGCATACAGTCCGGCAAAGGCGCAGGCCTGTCGGGTACAGCCCGGTGTATTGTCCTTAGGGTAAAAGTAAAGGACAACCTTCTTTCCGGCAAAATCGGACAGAGAAACCGTTTTTCCGTCCATGTCCTGTAAAGTAAAATCGGGTGCTTTTGTTCCTGTTTGCAGCATTTTTATACCTCCATTGTCATAGATTATCATAGAATGAAAAAAACCAATGGAAATCCATTGGTTTTTCAAGTTGTGTGTTAGCGATGAGCTATCTTCCCGGCCGGTCGCCCGACAAGTATTGTCGCC
>JBJDZJ010000168.1:0-6547 GCA_051867915.1 Eubacteriales bacterium | reverse complement strand
TTCTCTCCCTCCCTGAAACCCACCCACTTCCTTGGCTGCCGACATTCTTTTTCTGGATGATGAAATACAAATTTGTCCGCTCTGTCGGTGAGGCTGGACGAGCCGGAGACTCCGAGGGGACAAATCCGAGCGTGGGGGAAAGAGACTGCACAGGTGCTCTGACTCCCTCCGTCATCCTTCGGATGACACCTCCCTCAAAGAGGTAGGCACGGCGATCCGCTATCCCCATTTTAACAAATCTGCACAAAAATTGCAAGCCTTTTTCAGAATAAAATTCAAAAATCTTTCGATCTGTTCCAAAATAGTTCGGAATCTTCCGATTTGCCTTGACAACGGATGGGACAGGTGCTACAATGAAATCATCAAAAAACCGAAAAGAGGTATGCCTCCTGTGACAGAACTTGAAAAACTTCAAAAGAACTTCGTGGATCTGCGACTGGGATCCTTCATCCACTTCAATAGCGCAACGGTGCAGTTCCATAGCCGGGAAACCGAGGATTGGGAGTTCGGCGTGGAAAACGGCGGACAACCCAGACGCTTCCCCTTCGATCCCATGGACTGGAATCCGGTGAATCTGGATCCCGAAAGCTGGGCTAAGACCATCAAAAGCGCAGGCGGGCGCTTCGCCGCATTGACCGCCAAGCACCACGAGGGCTTCTGCCTGTGGGACTCCGCTTACACCGAGCACTGCGTCCGCAATGCCACCCTGAAAACCGATGTGGTTGCCGCCTATCTGGACGCCTGCCGTAAGGAGGGTCTGGTTGCCGGACTCTACTTTTCCATACTCGACCTGACCTCCGGGCTGGGCAGAGCCTGCTGCACCGAAGAGCACAAGAAAATGGTCAAGGGGCAGATCACCGAACTGCTGACAAACTACGGCGAGATTCCCTTCCTGATCGTGGACGGCTGGAACGCTCCCTGGGGCGGTCCCTCCTATCGGACCCTTCCCTTTGAGGAGATCGACGCATTGGTGAAGTCGATTCAGCCAAGTTGCCTGCTGATGAACATCGGATGCACCGAGGGCATCAAGGGTACCGACATCATCTTCTACGAAAACGGCGCAGGACAGGATGTGGAGGGGGCTTTTCAGGGTCCCGGTTGCCTCTGCCAGAAGCTGACCCGCACCTGGTTCAGCCGCTTCGATGACGGTACGACCCCTGTGCAAAAGGCAGAATGGGTTCACGGACTCATGGAGAAGTACTTCCCCATGAACATCGCCCTGACTTTGAACCTGTCTCCCCTGCCCGACGGCTCCCTCAACCGAAATCAGGTGGAGGAATTCGCCCGCATCGGTCAAGGGTTGACCCTGCCCGATCCCATCGCCGACCTGCCCGAGGGTTGGCTGAGAAGATAAATCGGCAAGAAAGGATGATTTAGATGAACAAAATCAAGAGATTTCTGGCATCTCTGCTTCTTTTGGCAGTCCTGTTGACCGTCGCTCCCGCCGCTTCCCTTCCCGTATCGGCTGCCAACGCCAAAAACAGCTACGATTTCACCGGTCTTTACCTGACCCGTGAGCAGGTTCGCCTGAAAAAGGGCGGCAGTTACACCCTGACTACCAGAGAGATCGGACTGTCCGACGGGACGGTCGTCTGGTCCTCTGCCGATGAGTCGGTGGCGACCGTCACGGACTTTGGCGAGGTCGTGGGACACAAGATCGGCAAAACCGTCGTCACCGCCGAAAAGAACGGCTACCGCGCAAGCTGTACGGTGATTGTCGGGGAAACCGATCCCGTTATTGAGGAATATGAGCATACCGTGGAGCTGATGCAGGATTTCCTCGATCTGCGGTTCGGAATGTTCCTGCATTTTAACAGTGCCACCTACGAATTTGCCTCCCAAGGCGGCGACTGGGGCGGCGAAAACTATCAGTCTACCTTCCGTCCGACCCAGTGGAACCCGTCAGGATTGGACTGTCGGGACTGGGCGGCGGCGGCAAAATCGGCAGGCATGACCTTTGCCGTCCTGACCACCAAGCATCACGACGGCTTTGACCTCTGGGACAGCGCCTACACCGACTACGATGTGGGTTCCGCCAAGCTGAAAACCGATGTGGTGGCAGAATATGTCGAGGGCTGCCGTGCCGATGGCATTCTGCCCGGACTCTACTTCTCCATGCTGGATGTCAAGCACAAAATCACCTCCTCCGACTGCACCGACAGCGATGTGGAATTCATCAAGGCACAGCTTCGGGAGCTGATGACAAACTACGGCGAGATTCCCTTCATCATTTTCGACGGATGGAATGCCTATTGGGGCGGCCCCCATTATGCCGAGCTTCCCTATGAGGAAATCGTCAACCTGATTCACACCTATCAGCCGAACTGTCTGGTTATCAACATCTCCTGCGAGTCCAACAACAGCCACAGCCAGGTTGCCATGTTTGAGTCGGCGGCAGGCCAGCAGGTTCCCGACTGGTTTGACAATGTGAACATCTCCTGCAATACCCCCACCGCTCACTGGTTCTGGTGCGATTTCTATGAAACATCCGAATTCAAGAATGTGGATTGGGTACTGAATCAGAATGTCAACCCCTTCACCGAGTCCAATACCGTCTTTATTCTGAACTGCTCCCCCAACAAGCAGGGGGTTCTGATCGACAGATACAAACAGCTTCTGTCCGACATCGGAAAGGGCTACGAAAAGCCTGCCGATACCGTGGAGCTTCCCGAACGGTGGGCGGCGGACTACGATTATCACAACAATCTGCTTTTCCACAAGGAGGCGATTCAGTCCTCCACCGATTCCGAAGGATCGTCCGCCAATGCCCCCGCCATCCGCGCCGTGGACGGCTACACCGATGCCGACTACGATCACGCTACCGCCTCCCGAACCGATTCCGAAATCGAACCCTGGTGGATGGCGGACATCGGATACAGCGCCGAGCTTGGAAAGCTGATCGTCTATACCGGGGATTCGGGCAAGAGCGGCGCCCGTTATGCCACCGTCTTTCTCTCGGAAAAACCCTTTGACAGCGAAAATATGACCTTCGCCAAGCTGTCCGCCGATCCCGATGTGACCGCTTTCAAGCTGATCGACGGCAGTCGGGTGGAGGACTGCTTCACCGTCGACCTTTCGGGTATGAAGGGACGCTATGTCTGCATCATGCTTTCCCCCAGAGGACAGCTGTCCCTTGCCGAGGTCATCCTGACGCCCAAGGGCGTGGAGGACGGTCGGATCGTGGGACTCCGTGAGGCAATCCCGGACCTGACCGTTCCTGCCGGCACCGCCGCTGCCGATCTGTCCCTGCCATCGTCTGCTCTCTTTATCACCGCAGACGGATCGCCGGTTGTTAAAACGCTGAATTGGTCCTTTGACGGCTACAATCCCGATGAAGGCGGCAGTTATACCCTGACCGCCAAGCCCGACGGATCGGATTTCACTGTTGAAGCAACCGTCACGGTCGGCGCATCGTCGTCCGCATCAGGGGGATTTACCCGAATTCCCGTGACATCTGTTGAAGCATCCTCCAACTGGAACAGCGATTCCAACGGATGGGCGGGCATCGGACATCTGGCAAGCGGGGACGGACTGACCGTCTGCGAGGACAACATTCTGCTGTCCACTCACGATAACCCCTACAACGCCACCACCATGTGGCATTCCGCCGACGGCAAGACCACTGCCACCCTGACCTTTGATCTGGGATCGGTTCAGACCGTCACCAACCTGCTGATCTGGAACCACAATCAGCTCAATCTCACCAACCGTGGCGTCAAGGAGATGGAGATCTTCGCCTCCGCATCGGATGCACCCACAGAGGAGGACTGGGTTTCCCTCGGCAAATTTACCCTGAGCAAGGCGGGCGGCAGTGCAAACGAGCCGGCATCCGATTTGTTGACCCTGGGCAAAGTCGATGCCAGATTCTTCCGTTTTGATCTGCTGTCCACCCACGGCTCCACCTCCAACATCGGCATGAGCGAGGTGGTCTTCCTGAAGACGGCAGGAGAGAGCGACGCCGAGATTCGTCTTTCCACCCTGATTTCCTCCTTTGAACTGCTGTCGGTTTACGACTACCCTGCCGAAGAATATGCCTCTGCCATGGCTTTGCGGGATCGGGCGGCGTCGGCGCTGTCCGACCGACTGACCGAAGAGGAGGCTGAAACCCTGTACAACGAGCTGTCCGCTGCCATGGAGGGGTTGAAAAATATTCAGGTTCCTGCAACAGTGTCCGGACTTGACAATCGAACCCTGGAACTGAGCGTGGGAGCCGAAAGTCTTCCCGACACCCTGACTCTGACGGTCAACGGACAGCAGGTGGAAGCCGTGGTGATCTGGAACCGCATCCCTGCCGAATGGCTGTCTGTCAAGGGAAGCTACACGGTGCGGGGCAGAATCAAGGATACGCCCTATCAGGTGACGCTGTCGCTGGCGGTTCGGGGAATTTCGTCGGACGCCCTGACGGCGCTGGTATCGGAATACGGCGAACTGTCCACCGACGCTTATACTGCCGACAGTGCGGCGGCCTTTGAGGCGGCGCTGTCCGATGCCAGAGCCGTTCTGGCGAAGACCGACAGCACGCAAAGCGAGATTGATGCGGCGAAAGCGGCTCTGAAGTCGGCGAAGTACCGTCTGAGTCCCGCCGTCTATGAAGCATCGGCAAGCGAGCCTTCTACACCGGAAGAGCCTGCGGCTCCGGTCAATCCCGATCCTGCTGAATCGAAGAGTCCCCTGCCTTGGATCCTTGGCGGGGCGGCGGCACTGGCAGTTCTGGCGGCGGTCGGCGTGCTGATCGTGAGTAAGAGTAAGAAGAAAAAATCCAAATAAAGCACAGAGCGGTCTGCATAAGAAGAGCCGGATTTCATCACAGACGGTCAATAATTTGATTAAACCGCTTTGGCGGAGTCGGTTTCCGACGAAAGCCGATAAAGGGAACGGTATCCGGTGCTTTTAACAGAGCGGTGGAAGCAAGCCCCCGCCCTACGGCAGAAATGTGGACCATTCAGACGGTCAATGATTTGATCCAACCGCTCTGGCGGGGTCGGCTTCCGACGAAATCCGATAAAGGGAACGGAATCCGGTGTGACAGAGCGGCGGGAGCAAGTCCCCGCCCTACGGCAGAAATGTGGACCCTGCCCTGCAAAATGATAACGCCACATAGACATTTCACACTTTTCGCCTGCCGGGTAAACCCGGCAGGCGAAATCGTTTGCGGGAAACAACAAAGCCATATCTGCCCTATCTGCTTTTGGTGCGGGAAAAGAAGGGTGTCCAAAAGCATTGACAAATCGGAATTTGTGTAGTATAATAAAGCCAAATCGGGCGGTTGTCCGCCCGCAATAACGGCAAATAAAGGGTGGATGAAGTTTGTACCTTGGCAGTTCCCGCAACTGCCACTTTGGCAAAGCCGGAACCGGCTCCAAACTTTTCCGGTATTTGAAAGGAATGGTCATAATGATGAGTGAAAAAGTGATTGCAGTGATCGGGTGCGGAAGAATAGCGAAAAACGCCCATTTTCCGGCATTTGCCGGGATTGAAGGGCTTCGGGTGAAGTATGCCTGCGATCTGATTCCCGAAAAAGCGGAGCAGATGAAGAAGCAGTATGCCTTTGTGGAGCAGGTCATCACCGACTATCGGATTGCGCTGAACGATCCCGAGGTGGAAGCGGTATATGTGCTGACCCCCAACTACGCCCACTACACGGTGACCATGGACGCTTTGCGTGCCGGGAAGCATGTCTTCTGCGAGAAGCCCATTACGGTCAGCTATGACCTGTCCTGCGAAATGGCAAAGGAAGCCGAAAAGCAGGGCAAAATCCTGAACATCGGCGTGTGCAACCGCTATCACAAATCGGTGGAGATGCTGGAGCAGATGAATCGGGAGGGCAAATTCGGCAAGCTCTATCACATTTATTGCTCCTTCCGATCCTTCCGCTCGATTCCGGGGCTGGGCGGACCCTTTACCGACAAGGAGCAGTCGGGCGGCGGCGTTCTGATTGACTGGGGCGTGCATTTTCTCGATCTGATTCTCTATATTCTCGGCGGGGCGAAACTGCAGAATGTGACCTGCGACGCCTACTCCGAAATGGCAAAGGACATGAAGTCCTATCGCTACACCTCCATGTGGGCGGAAGACACCTCGGATGTGGAGCATGGCAAAAACGATGTGGAGGATTTCATCACAGGCTATGTCCGCACCGACAAGGCCAGCATTTCCTTCAACGGCGCATGGGCGCAGAACATCGGCAAGAACGATATGTTCATCGACTTCATGGGTGACAGGGGCGGCGCCCGGCTGACCTATTGCGGCAAATTCGAGTTCTACGACGGTCAGACTCTTGAGACGGTGGCGCCGGAATACGACATTCCCGATATGTATCTGGAGGAGGACAAGGCCTTCCTTGATTCGGTTGAGACCGGCATTCCCAACCGCAGTCACATTGAAAACATTCTGGAAAGCGCACGCCTGCTGGATGCGCTCTACCGTTCCGCCGAACAGCATCGGGAGATTGAACTGAAGTAAAACGGGGAAGACGGATTCCGGGGGATGCTTTTTTGAAAAAGCATCCCCCGGATCCCTTTTATGAAACTGTCATAAACATATGAAA
>JBJDZJ010000167.1:0-33828 GCA_051867915.1 Eubacteriales bacterium | reverse complement strand
CCACATAGAGTCGGTAATGGAAAAAACAACCGTATTGAAGATCGCAAATCCGATTCCTCCCAGCATAGACAGGGTTGAGAAGACAACCGTTCGGAAATCATAGCTGTTTACGAGTCTGTCGGCGGTTTTGTTTTTTCGGATCAGTCTACGAACATACTTTATCATACACCATCCTCCCATTCAGTTTCATTATAAAGGAGAAATGTGAAAATAGTTTGAAATTTTCAATATGTTCCGACCGAAAACGGCGGCAGGGAGAACTGCACTCCCTGCCGCCTCTATGGGACATCTTTTTATGCAAACGACTTGATTTCTTCGACAACCGTATCCAACAGGAGATCGACCTTCTTTTTTTCCTCTTTTCCGCACCTGACAAGACTTGTCACGGTTGTTTCCCCTCTGAAGGATGAAACAGCAATCTGGAAAGACGGCGCTTTGTTTAAGCCGCTGTAACCGATCGCGTTTTTCACCGTTGCTCCGTCAAACACGAGTTTTTGGTCGTCCAATACGCCCAGGTTGGTATAGTCGGCAGATGCGCTCGTTTCCATCCCGCCGTACAGCTTGAGAAATTGCTCCAATGTGGATTTCTCATATTTGGATACAAGCAGCATGGGACCGGCAATATCGTTTTTCGTCTTCTTCTGCTTTTGCATGACCGCAGAAGCATCCGCCAATGTTTCTCCGAACCCTGCGCCGTCTTTCATTTTTATGTTCAGGTTGTAGGTTCCCGTGAGATTTCCGATTCCCGTCCCGGTCTTCGCATACTTCCGCAGGTCCACCGTACACGGAATGTTGATCTTTTTCAGACCGTACCGTTTTTCCAACGCTCTGGCGTATGCCGTCAGAAAAACATCGTTCAGGGTTGCCCCCTGCTTTTTGGCAAGACCGTGAACCTTTGTCATGATTTCGCGCGGTACCGTCCGCTCAATGACATAAATGTTCTCCTGTTCGCCTTTGGCATACACCGGCCTGCTTTTGAAATTGCCCATCATCGAAATCAGCATTTTCAAGGTGATCGCTGTCCTTCCGGTGAGTTCTCCGGTAAGCTGTGAAAACGCTCTGATCATCAGATTGTCGGGACTTTTGCCGCCCTTTGAATTATAAAAATCACATAAAAGATAGATCAGTTGCTTGAATCCGCTTCCGTCGCAAATCATGTGGCTGATTGTAATGACAAGCGTGTTACGGGATAGCGTCAGCTGAACCAGCTTTTGATCTGTGTCCAACGCCTCGGTTAAAAGAGCATTCCGATCGGCTGAATCGTCGATTCTCAGCAGATCGCCGCCGGAGCAATGTCCGTTTTCAACATAGGTATTGTTCTCCCGATCATAATGACATTTCAAAAGGGGAAAAACCTCCGCCAGTTGGTCAACTGCCCGAATCAGTTTTTCGGTATCCAATCTTCCTTCAAATTCAATCCACTCATGAATAAAAGGATCGTGGTACTTCGTATTGATCCATTGCATCAGGTCAAGCGGCTGTACGGGATATAGCTTCATAAAACTGTCTCACTCCTTTTTCATATTACCGTCTCATTTCATCAATTCATCTGCCAAACGGATTACTTCGGGTGCGATCTTTTCCCGCTCCTTCTTGAGAACCTTCAGATAAACGGGATAGGCCAAAGCCAATACCGCCATACCCACAAGGCCGATAAGGATGCCGGGGAAAAACCACATTCCCTTCCAAATGGTTGCGCAGCACATTCCGATTCCCATAATCAAAGCACCTACAATGCCCACCGCCATCGAAACGCCGGTGGCTTTTTCGTTGACGCCGGCATCCAGCTTCCGAAGCCGACTCATTTTGTCTTCTTCCGTCACATACTTTTTTCGGATCCGATGAATCTCTTCCTGCTCTATTGCGGAATAGGTGTAACTGAATTTTTCATTTTCCCGGTTTTCCATTCTGATTCTGCTCCTTTCTTTCGGTTTTCTATGATAGTGGCTGTTTGTTTCTGTTTTGATAAAGTTTTGTTTTGAAACTTTGAATCTTTCCGATCAAAACCGTTGACGCCGGCAAATAAGGCGGCAGGGATCGGTGACAGACCCCGCTTTCGGACTTCTTCCGACAAATCCTATGAGAACCTTCTGATTTTTACAGTGAAGGTACTGCCTTGACCGTAAATGCTTTCAACGCTGATCTCCCCCTGCAGAATATCCACAACCCGTTTGACGAGGGAAAGTCCGAGTCCGTTGCCCTGCGTGGAATGGGAGGTATCGCCTTGGTAGAATTTATCGAATATATGGGCGCCGACCTCCGGTTTCATTCCGCATCCGGTATCAGAGACCTTTACCGTTGCGTAGGTATCGTCCGCTGAAAGCTGTATTCCCACTGTACCGCCGTCTTCGGTAAACTTAAAGGCGTTGGACAGCAGATTGTTCCAGACAAGGGTAAGCAGTTCATCATCGGCGCGAACCGTGATCTCATCGGGGATGTCGGTTTCAATGTCAGTATTCTTATTCTCCCACACATTTTCAAACTGCAGAAGACATTCGGCCAGCTGTTCGCTCAGGTCGTATTCCTTCACGGTGGGAAAAATCTGTTGGTTCTCCAGCTTATTCAGCTTCAGAATGTTGGTGATCAAGTGCGCAAGCCTGCGACAGGCATCGCTGACAGACTTTGCATACTCGATCCGTTTTTCTTCGCTCAGCCCCGGCTGTTGGAGCATCGTTCCGTAGTTCTGCATAACGGAAAGGGGCGTCTTGAGCTCATGCGACACATTGGAGATGAAATCGGTCCGCAAGGTTTCGACGCCGGAAAGCTCTTTGGCAAGTGCATTGATCCCTTCGGCAATTTCACCGAATTTGCTGTACCTGCCCGCAATGATGGATTCGGATATTTGCGCACTGTAATCCCCGCCAGTCAATCGGTCCAGAACCGACTGTATTTCCTTTACGGGAGTATCTACCGTAAATCTGCGGCGAACTGTGTCTCCGACCGTAAAGAGAAGCGTCAGAATCAGCACATTTATGAAGGTCACGACAGCGGCAAAGCGAACCTGTTCTTCATGAATTTCTCCGAAGTTCCAAAAGAATACCAGAAAAGATACGGTTATGACAAATGAATACAGGAAAAAGTAGATCACAAAGGTGACAATATGCGAATGAAATGCCTTCAACAATTTCATTTCAATACCGCCTTATATCCGAGGCCGTGAACGGTTACGATTTCAAAAGAATCGCAATCGCTGAGCTTGCCTCTCAGCTTGGTCATATACACATCGACAGTCCGGGGACCCGAGGGGGTGTCCGCATCCCAGAATTCATCCATTAACTGCTGACGGGTAAAGGTTTTCTTCGGATAGGATAAAAGCTTGTACAGCAGATTGAATTCCCGCAGGGTAAGCTGGATTTCCCCGTCCTTCAGATATGCGGTATGCTCATCGGCGTCCATCGTAAAATCGCCGACCTCAATCCTTCGGCTGGATGCGATTTTGGATCGGCGGAGCAGGGCTCCGATCCGCAAAAACAGCTCGTCCAGATCAATGGGCTTTATCATATAGTCGTCGATTCCGATACGGTATCCCTTCTGCTTGGATGCAAAATCATCCCGTGCGGTCATAAACAGTATGGGGATATTCTGATTCAGTGTGCGCACATTTTTTACGAATTCAAAACCGTCGACTCCCGGCATCATAATGTCGGATACGATCAGATCGAACATTTTGTCATACATGGCATCATAGGCGTCGTTGGCGTTCATACAGCCCGTCGCCTCATAGCCGCTTTGATTCAGAAAAGAACACACGGTTCTGTTCAAATCTCTGTCATCTTCTACAACCAATATCTGAAACATGAATGTCCCTCCTTCGGAGATTTCGATATACAAAAGCGGGGAAACGCCGAAGGCTTTACCGCTTTGAATTCAAGCGGAGCGTTATATGCGAAACGCTCCGCTTTGTAAATCCAAACTGCTTATTTTGTGTGACTTTCAGGAAGCAAATGGTCTTTCACATATTCACGGATCTTCAGATCTTCGCCCCGTCTTGCTTTTCCGATGTTGCTGAAATGCTTGCATATGATCAGAACGCTGACCGTCGTTACGATAATGACCGAAAGGAAGCCTCCGTTTCGAATGCCGTAAAGGATCGGAAAAAGTACGGCGGCGGACATCGGCATTGCCACGCTGTAATTCAGGAGAAACATCAGCGCCATAGCGATTACAAGCAAAATCACAAACAGGAAGGGATCCACTCCCAATACCAAACCGCCGAAGGCTGCCAATCCTTTTCCGCCCTTGAACTTCAAATAGAAAGGATAGATGTGTCCGACTACGGCGGCGCTTCCGGCGATGACGCCCGATACTTCCATGGTCGGAAAGAGCGTATGAGCCAATTTCACGGCGACGAGCGCCTTTGCGATGTCAAAAATCATAACGAGCGCTCCGTACCCCTTACCCAATACCAGCATCGTATTGGTTGCGCCGAGATTTCCGGTTCCCTGCTTTCGAAGATCCTTCTTTTTCAGCTTTGAAAGCAGTGCGGCAGGATTCAGACTTCCCAGCAGATAGCCGATCAGAATACAGCTCAGTATTTTCATGAAAGCAGACCTCCTTTCTCAGCGTTACGGCGAACTTCGTGAAAAGAGAAAACAGGAAGACGGAGTTATACCAGACTCGTTTTTCTTAATACCAAATTGCTGACACATCCCAGTCCCACGCTGAACAATGCTCCGCCGGCAAGACACAGAAGGACATTCATGACAGTGGAATCCAGAGGAGTCAGCGACGGAATCATCATAAAGAGCAGCATTCCCGCCGCAAGTGAACCGCACAGGCAAAGCCACGCCTTTTGTTTTGCCGCCACGCTGACAAGCACATCAATCGCAATGAATACGAACATCAGGAAAACCTTTGCGAGCATACACATTACAATGTTTCCGATACTCAGTGTGCCGAGGTCAAAGGACAGTCCCGAAATGGCGCCGCCGAGCATGGCGCCGATCAAGTAGGCGATCAGCATCAGCGCACCGCAGAGAAAACCTGCAAGCGTTTTGGAAACGACATAATCGCCCTTTTTTGCACGGACGGTAAAAAGATTCTTGGCATATCCGCTCCGGAAATCCTCCGAAATGAACAGGCAGATAAACACAGCCGCACCCATAAACATCATATTGATGTTGCACATGCTCATAACACCCATGCCGCCCATGGTCTCACCGTCTTCGGTGGGAAGCGTACCGATGGACTGCCATGTATTTTCGGGACCTTCCATAACGGTTTCAACTCCCGTTTGGGGATCGACCGACACGCTTCCGTCCATCATGGTCATCATGACCGTCATCAGGATCGGAATAACAAGAGCGCAGGCGATCAGAATATAAAAGAGTTTCGATTTGAACATTCTTCTGAAATCCACCTTCAGCATACTTTTCAGTCTCATACCGAAGCTGCTCTTTTCAAATTTCACTGCACCTTCCATGTTATTTTCCCTCCTTCATAAGGTCTATATAGTATTCCTCCAGACCGATTTTGTCCGTCTTCATCTCTGTGACCGGGATGCCGTTTTCATAAAGATAGGTCACGATCTCTTCCGGAGTTGTCATATCGTAAACACGCAGGTATCCTGCTTCATCTTCTTCCACACGGGAATACTTGCATCCGAGCAGCATCTTTGTCCTGTTCATATCTCCGCTTTGCAAAGCAACATAAGTACGGCAGCTTGCATCCAGCTCGGCGGCAGTCATTTCGCAAATCATTTTTCCGTGACGGATAATGCCATAGTGAGTAGCAACCTTTTGAAGTTCTCCCAGCAGATGGGAAGATACAACGATACTGCGTTTTCCGTCTTTTACAATGTCCGTCAGCACCTCACGCATAATTCTCATACCGTCGGCGTCCAAACCGTTCAGAGGTTCGTCGAGTACCAGCAAGGTGGGATTTCCGAGCAGTGCCATAGCGATACCGACTCACTGCTTCATACCGAGCGAGCAGTTCTTGAACTTGTTTCCTGCGGCGCCTTCCATTCTGACCGTTTTCAATATTCTCATGACTTCTTTTTCTGCATCGGGAATACTCAGATTGGTCGCCTGAAGCATCATATTATCCCAAACGGAAAGACCGGGAAAACATCCGGGCGCTTCGATCAGCACGCCGACCTTTGCTCTTACCGCTTCATCGGTATAGTCCTTACCGTACAGCTTGATGGAACCGCCGCTGGTAGGGATGAGTCCGCAGATCATTTTTTCGGTGGTGGATTTGCCCGAACCGTTTTCGCCGATAAAGCCGTAGATTGCTCCCATCGGAACCGTCATATCCAGCCCGCAAACGGCTTGCTTCGGGCCGAAGTTTTTAGAAAGATTTCTGATTTCAACTGAATTCATTTGGTTCGCCTCCTTAATACACATCGCTCTTTGACAGGATGCGTGTGCCCAGCACATTGTAAATGACCGCCCATGCCACGGATACCACAATACAAATGAGCAACGTTCCGATATTGCTGACCAAACATGCGTTGACCGACGAGCCGTACAGGAAGATGTTCAGGAAAGACGCCGGGAGCGACAGATTCTCCACAACCGCAGCCACACCGATGATGAGAATACCGGTACCGAAGAAGAAGCTGGAGGCAATGGAAATACCGAAATATCTTCTGAAAATGATGTTCAGAAAGGTGTAGAGGCTTGCCCAGCCGAGACTCATAACCATTTTTCCGAGGATGGCGAGGATGAGAGAGCCTGCATTGACGGTAATATCATATCCGACAAGCAATCCTCCGGCTACGCCGCCGATGAGGTATGTCAAGCACATACAGGCCATGGCAAAAGCACAGACAATGCTTTTTGACATCATATAGTCCTGCTTCTTTGCGTGAGTGGTGAAGAGCTGTTTTACATATCCGCTCTTATAATCGTGTCCGATAAAGATGGAAACCATGATCCCTCCGAAGATGAAGACCATGTTCATATTGGCATAATCTGCAATGCTGTGAACCACATAAAGCGGCTCAGAAGCGGCGATGATCTGCCACACATTGGAGTAAAGCGGAGTAGTTGCGCTTCCGTCCGGACCGGGCATCGTTGTCATCGCCGATACCATCGCAGGGATAATTGCGGCAATGACAAGGAAAATGTAAAACATAGGCGTATGGAATAGACGGTAGAAGTCCACGCCGAGCATTCCCTTCAGTCGCTTTCCAAAGCTCGGGGATTCAAATTCCGGTTCTCGTTTCGCTTCCATTTCACTCTTCCTCCTTGTTACCCGAAGGGAACTGTGACTGATTGGCAGGAGCAGAGGAAGTCCCTCCATTCTGCGACATCAGCTCGATGTAGTATTCTTCCAGACCGATCTTGTTCTTCTTGATCTCGCTGACAACATATCCGTTCTTCATCAGATAATCGACAATAGCCGCCGTGTCATCCTCATCGTATACACGGAGATATTCGCCTTCTTCACGGACATCTGCAAATCTTCCTGCCAGCAGTTCTTTTGCGCCCTTCATATCCCCGGTTTTCAGTGATACAAATACCTGCGCCCTGTTATCCATTTCCTTTGCGGACAGCTCCATTATCATCTTGCCCTGACGGATAATCCCGTAATGGGTGGCGATTTTTTCAAGCTCGCCGAGGATATGGGAGGAAATGAGAACAGTACAGCCGTAGTTTTGGGTAATATCCACGAGAATTTCCCGCATAATCCGCATACCGTCGGTATCCAGACCGTTGATGGGCTCATCGAGAATCAGTAGGGCGGGATCGCCGAGGAGTGCCATGGCGATGCCGATTCGCTGTTTCATGCCCAAAGAGCAACTCTTGAATTTGATATTGGCGGAGTCCTCCATACGGACGATTTTAAGCACTCTGGCAATTTCCTCATCGGGTTGTTCAAGTCCTAAATTAATCGTCTGCATACGAAGGTTTTGATACACGCTTGAATTTGGAAAGCAACCTGCGTTTTCAATTAAAGCGCCGACTCTGACCCGCACACCCGGATCGGTGTAATCTTTGCCGAAAAGCTTGATATTGCCTTCGTCCGGGACAAGATGTCCGCAGATCAGCTTTTCGGTTGTGGATTTTCCGCTTCCGTTTTCACCGATAAAGCCGTAAATGGCTCCCACGGGAACGGTCATATTCAGATGATCGACCGCATACAGCCCGCGAAAGCTTTTTGACAGATTTCTGATTTCAATAGCGTTCATTGCCATTTCTCCTTTGCATCCTTTTTTGCCGTACCGATAAAACGGTAAAAGCGAGACCACGGTCGTTGCCTCGCTTGCCATTCGGGGGATTATTTCTTTGCAGCGTCGATGCGTTCTTGAGCGGCAGCGGTTCTTGCCTTGGCTGCGGCGATCTGTTCATCGCGCTCTTCCTGCATCATAGCCTTGCGGGTTTCGGGCTTGCTCATAGCCTTTGCTTCCTCCCACTGTGCCTTGGATTCGGTCTTTGCAGCCTCAAAGTTGGCCTTGTCTACCTCATGCTGTGCCTTTGCGCTTTCCTTCATGTCCTTGAATGCGTTCTTCAAAAAGTTTGCCATTGTCCTTTTCTCCTTTGTGAATTCAGATTAACCGTTCATTTCGGTTTCATTCGGTTTACGGGTTCATTATAAGAATCGGTTGTTTTGGAATGTTTTTTGTTTTGTTTGCGTTTTGTTAATTCGGATTTTTTTACAGCATGGGAGCAAAAATCCGAACCACCGCACGGATGAATCTTTGAATCAGGTTCGTTTTCATCATCTCGGGGGTAACCTTGATGCTCTTTTCAAGAGTCGCCTCGATATCGCATTTCAGAGCGGCGATGGATTCACACCGATACATCCACACGCCGTTTTCAAAGTGATGAACCAGACTCCTGTAATCGAGATTGATGGTGCCGATCATGGCATATTCATCGTCGGCAAGATAGGATTTGGCATGGATGAATCCGGGTTCATATTCGTAAATCTTCACGCCGGCGTCCATCAGCCGTTTGTAGAAGCTTCTTGTCATCCCGAATACGAGCTTTTTGTCGGGAATATGGGGAACGATGATCCGGACATCCACTCCCCGAAGTGCCGCATTTTCAATGCTTTGGCAGAGATCGTTATCAATGATCAGGTAGGGTGTAGTCATGTACACACAGTGCACGGCACTGCTCAGCATATTCTGAATGACGCTCTTGCCGACTCTGCGCTGATAAAGCGGATGAGGACCGTCGCCGAAGGGGATCATGTAGCCGCTCTCTTTGATTTCGCTTTGAGCAGGAAACAACTCTTCCTTTATGTCGGGCATCTTTTTGACATTGATGCCGAAGTCAATGAGGAACAGCTTTGTCAGCTCCCATACCGCCTCCCCTTCGAGGCGGATGGCAATGTCCTTCCAATGACCGTGTTTTTCAAATTCATTGATATATTCGTCTGCGAGATTGATGCCGCCGGTGTAACCGACCTTTCCGTCAATCACGGTAATTTTGCGGTGACTGCGGTTGTTGAATTCGCTGTCGGCATTCCCACGAAGTCTGGAAAAGGGAGTTGCTTCCACGCCGTAGGATCTGAGGATTTTACAGTAATCGCCGGGCAGCGTCATCATGCAGCCCACATCATCATAGACCACCTTGACATCGACGCCTGCGGCGGCCTTGGCTTTGAGAATATCCAGTATCGAATTCCAGAACTTTCCTTCTTCAATAATGAAATATTCCATATAAATAAACTTTTCGGCCTTCCGAAGATCCTCCAGCATCTGCGGGTGCAGATCTTCCCCCAGAGGGAAATAGGTCTGCCCGGTATCGGTAAACAGATGCGCTTCGGCAATGCTGCACAGCATTTTTGCCTGAGATGAGGCAACAGGATTTTCACGGTACAGTTTTTTAGCAGTTCGCCGTCGTCCTTATGATAGGCGTTGTCCTTCAAGGCTTTCAGGCGTTTGACATACTTGCGCTTGAGCTTACGGGAATAAAAGAGGAAATACAGCATAAACCCGGCAATCGGCAGGATCATCACAAACAAAAGCCAGGGAACCTTGTAATCGGGATTGTCATCCGATGCGATGATATTGATCACACAGGCAATCTCTGTCATCCAACACAGAACATAAAAATAGGGTACAAAATAGCAGAGGGCTACGACAATGCCGATGATTGCCGCCACTTCCAATACGGTAATAAGGATCGCCAGGATGTATCGGAACGGAATATAGTTATATACCCGTTCCACCTCTTTTTCGTTCACACGATACCGAAATACTCGTTTCATAATGCCACCCCGAAAATGCCGAAAAAGCGAGTCGGCGCTTTGCCGCCTCGCTCTGCGGTTGTCTTATTTTTCAGTTTTTTCTGTATCCTTGGCTTCCGCACATCCGGACAAACGCTTTTTTGCGTCTTCCACAGACTCTCCCTTTTTGGTGAAGAGCTTTTCCACGCAGGTATCGGTTACCTTTTCAAACCCTTCAACCACACCGTTTTCAATTTTCTTATACCCTTCAACCACGCCGTTTTCGATTTTCTTATACCCCTCAACGACGCCTTCCTCGATTTTCATGTAGCCGCCCACGACTGCTTCTGCGATCTTTTCGCTTGCTTCAACAATTTCAGACATATGCTTTGTCCCCTTTTCATATACATAATCGACATCAAGATTATTAATTGGAATCCCGATGCAATTTCACTTCGGAAGCGCCCTATCCCTTCAGTTTCTGTCATTATCATACATCGGGGTTGTTTTTGAAAAGTTTTATAAATGTTTTTAAAATGTTAATCGTGGGAAAAGTTTTTCATACCTGCGGAACTGCAAAAACAGCCGCCGCAAAAGCAACAGTGGTATTGCTTTTGCGGCAGCTTTTTGATTTGATTGGATCGGATGGGAGCGAATCATTCACCGACGGATTCGACTTTGCCAAACCGTTTGTTAATAGAGCTTTGCACCGGCGGGAATATGGGGATCCACCGTCAGCAGATGAAGTTTCTCTTCGCCGTTTTCCTTATGAACAGCCGAAATGAGCATTCCGCAGGAATCAATCCCCATCATCGGGCGGGGAGGAAGATTGGTGATGGCAATGCAGGTCTTACCGACAAGCTCTTCGGGCTCATAATATGCGTGAATTCCGCTCAAAATGGTTCTGTTTACACCGGTTCCGTCGTCCAAAGTAAACTTCAAGAGCTTCTTGGATTTCGGTACGGCTTCGCATTCAAGAACCTTTACGGCACGGAAATCGGACTTTGAAAAGGTATCAAAATCCACGAAATCCTCAAAAAGCGGCTCGATCTGCACATTGGAAAAGTCAATCTTTTCTTCAGCTAACGGATGAGTGGCTTCAACGGGCTTTCTGACAGGAGAATCGGAGACATTCCGAGATTCCTTGTCGGAATCCAGCGGCTTCATGGTGGGGAACAGCAGAACATCACGGATGGAAGCACTGTCGGTCAGGAGCATAATCAGGCGGTCCACACCGAATCCAAGTCCGCCGGTGGGCGCAAGACCGTACTCCAAGGCGGTGATATAGTCATAGTCCACCTGAGCGGTGGTATTGGGATCTTCCCTTCTTTTTGCTTCAACCTGAGACTCAAAACGCTCCTTCTGGTCGATAGGATCGTTCAACTCCGAGAAGGCGTTGCCGTACTCGGTGGCGCAGATGAAATACTCAAACCGCTCGGTAAAGGCGGGATCCTCGGGCTTTCTCTTGGCAAGCGGGCTGTTTTCCACGGGATAATCGTAGATGATGGTGGGCTGAATCAGATTTTCCTCCACGAATGCGTCGAAGAACTCGGCAAGAACGGTTCCCTTTGTTGCGTCTGCGGGAACCTCCACGCCCTTTTCCTTTGCAGAGGCTCTGGCGTCCTCGTCGGACTTCCAGTCGTAGTAGTCCACGCCCGAATACTTCTTCACAGCCTCCACCATGGTCAGCTTTTCCCAATGACTAAGGTCGATTTCGGTTCCCTGATAGGTAATGACCTTGGAGCCGCAGATCTTCTCGGCAAGCATGGGATACATTTCGGTGACGATATCCATCATGCCCTTATAATCGGTTAACGCCTGATACAGCTCGATGGTGGTGAACTCGGGATTGTGCTTGGTATCCATACCCTCATTCCGGAAGATTCTGCCTACCTCGTAGACCCGATCCATACCGCCGACGATCAGCCGCTTGAGGTAGAGCTCGGTCTCGATTCTCAGCACCATATCCATGTCAAGGGTATTATGATGGGTAAAGAAGGGGCGTGCAGATGCGCCGATCTCAAAGGGGGTCAGGATAGGCGTCTCCACTTCCAGAAATCCCTTTCCGTCCAGATATGCACGGATTTCGGAAAGGATCCGGCTTCTCTTGACAAAGGTCTCCTTGACCTCGGGATTGACAATCAGATCCACATATCTCTGGCGGTACCGCTGATCCACATTGGTCAGTCCGTGGAACTTCTCGGGCAGAGGAAGCAGGGACTTTGCCAGCAGGGTCAGCTCGGTAACATGGATGGAAACCTCTCCGGTTTTGGTGCGGAACAGATAGCCCTTCACTCCCAGAATGTCGCCGATATCCCACTTTTTGAAGCCCATGTTGTAGGCTTCCTCACCCAGTGCGTCACGGGTGACATAAATCTGAATCTCTCCCTGCTTATCCCGGATATGAGCAAAGGAGGCCTTGCCCATGATCCGACGGCTCATCAGCCGTCCCGCAACCGAAACGGTTCGCGGTTCTTCTCCCTCGGCAGGATCGGTAAAGTTCTCTTTGATGTCGGCACTGTAAGCATCCACCGGAAATTTGGTCAGGGTAAAGGGATCCTTTCCTGTGTTCTTCAGGGCAGCCAGCTTTTCTCTGCGGACGGCCAGTTCAGAGCCTGCGCTCTGTTGTTCGTTTACATTTTGATTTTCAGCCATTTTTCAGTATTCCTTTCGGGATCGGTAGACTTATGAAAAATCAGTCCTGACTTCTTGCAATGCTCAGAATACGGATGTGAACCGGTCCGGCAGGCGTTTCGGCAACGACAGTCTCGCCTGCCTTATGTCCGATCAATGCCTTTCCGATGGGGGACTGGTCCGAAATCTTATTCTGAAGGGGGGATGCCTCGGTGGATCCGACCAGCGTATACTCCACTTCCTCGTCCCACTTTTCGTTATAGACGCGGACGCAGGTACCCACATTGGCCACATCGGTACGGATCTGATCCTCGGAAATCACGACGGCGGTCTTGAGCATTTCCTCAAGTTCGCTGATACGGGACTCCACCTTTGCCTGTTCGTCCTTCGCCTCGTCGTACTCGCTGTTCTCGGAAAGGTCGCCGAAGCCTCTTGCGATGCGCAGGGCTTCCTTGACTTCGATTCGCTTCACATTCTTCAGGTAATCCAGTTCCTGATTGAGTTTTTCAAGACCTTCCTTGGTTACGGTAATTTGTGCCATTTTCTTTTCTCTCCTTAAATAGATGATCTGTTTTCCATATTTAAATCGGAAACGGTTTGATTACAAACCGTTCCTCATGATTTCCGACAAGCCGCAATGGCGGCAGTAAGCTGATTGTCCTGCTCCTCGGTCATGAGCAGAATAGGGGTGGAATCCTCTTCGAGGACAACTTCAATGTCGGGCAGAATGCCTATTCCGTGATAGCTGACATTGGACGGGGGATTGTACATCCGGAAGGTCAGTTTCATGCCGCCGCCGTTGGGCAGATTGAAGAAGGACTGCATACAGCCCTTTCCGAAGGTCTTCTCACCCACAAGGGTGGCGTTCTTCAGTTCTCTGAGGCAGGAGGTGAACAATTCCGCCGCAGATGCGGTGTTCCCGTTGGTCAGCACCGCCATGGGCAGATCCACCGTATGCTCGTCATCCGACACATGGGTCTCATCTCCGCCGTCCTTATCAAGAATATGGATCAGCACCTGATCCTTCTCAATCAGATAGGACAGCACCGACAGCACGCTGTCCAGCGAGCCGCCGCCGTTGTTCCGGACATCAAATACCAGTGCCGTTACGCCCTGCGAGATCAAATCGTCCACAGCGGCTTTGAACTGATCGGGAGTCGCTCCGTCAAAATTCAGAATTCGGATCAGTCCGGTTTTCCCGTCCGAACAAACCGAATCGTAGACCGACACATTGGTGAACTGATCCCGAATGATCGGAATTTCAAGCTCAGTTCCATCCCGAAGGATCGTCAGAATCACCTGAGTGCCGATGTCTCCGGATATTTCCGACACTGCCGCATCAAAGCCAACCTCGGAAATCCGTTTTCCGTTGACTGCCAGAATCCGATCTTCCGGAAGCACGCCCGCAGCCTCGGCAGGCGAATCGGGGACGGTCAGAAGCACCTGAAGATTCTTAGCCTCCATATCATATCGCACCTGAACGCCGATTCCGACCTTATTCCCCGCCGCTTCCTCACGGTAGGCGGCATACTCTTCGGGGGAATAGTAGGCGGCATAATCGTCTCCCAGGGAGGCGATATAGCTTCGGTAGACCTGATCCAGTCCGTCCTCTCCCGTCCACTCGCCCGGCGTACCGTAATAGTAGCTGTCGACTACCGCCTGCATATAGGTCAGCGTTTCATCGCCTGACAGCGGATCGGCATTCTTTTTCAATGCCTCCTGACAGGATTCCACCGCCTTTGCGACCTCCCGCTTGCCGTTGACATTCATGACGGTATAGGTTGTCATGAATGTGACGGCGCAGGCGGCAAAAACGGTCAGCGCAGACAGAAGAACACGGCTGAATTTACTGAGTTTCATGCATAATCACCTTATTTGTTGGGTTAATCCTCTATGTCAAGATATTTCAGAGGATCATAGGGCGTCCACACATCGTTTTCACGGATTCTGACCTCGAAATGACAGCAGTTTCCCGTGGCATTTCCGGTGGATCCGACTCTGGCGATCTCTTCGCCCTGAAGAACATATTCGCCGACCTGAACCGAGATGCTGGTACAGTGAGCGTATCGGGTCTGCGTTCCGTTATCGTGGACGATCACCACCAGCTTACCGTAGCCGGTACTGCTTCCCACCGACAGAACGGTGCCCGATTTGGCGGCGTAGATGGGCGAATTATATGCAACCGCCAGATCAATGCCTTTGTGATCGCTGTGGATCACATTTCCGTTGTTGTCCGTATAGGTACGCCAGCCGAATCTGGAGGAAATCATTCCCGCATTCATCGCCGGAATGGATACCGGAAGAATATATTCGGGCGCTCCCTCATAGTATTCCCCGCACTTCTGCAAGGTACCGTTTTCCATAGCCTCCAGAATGGAGGGTTTGACATATTCATCCTTATAGGGTCTTGCCAGGGTGGGATCGCTGACAATTTCACTGCCTGTCAGCTTGTTGAACTGCTCAATGGCTTCCTCGATGGCGCGATTGGTCACCTGTTCATCGGCCTCCACCTGCGCAAGCAGAGCGGTCAGCGATTCGCAATCTTCTTCCAGCGACTGTATGTATGTCAGACTGTCGGCAATCTGCCGATCCAGCGTCGCCTTTTTCTCCACAAGCTCGCTTTCCGCCGTCTGCTTCTCGCTTTGAATGGCGATGAGCTGAGCCTGCTCCTCCTTGAGAACGGCAGTTTCCCTTTCCAGTTCGTCCATCAGCTTCTGATCGTATTCCAGAATGTCGTTCATCCGCTCGATGGAGGTCAGCATATCAATAAAACTGTCCGAATAGAAGAAAATCTCCAGTACGCTGGGCGTTCCCTCTTCATAGGACTGGCGAAGCCGCTCCAGAAAGACGGCGTATTTATTCTGATATGCCGCCGTATGCTGATCAATCTGCTCCTGCTTTTCGGCAATCATCAGATCATATTCGGCAAGAATTTCATTCAGTGCGGCGATCTGCCCTTCGGTAGCGGCAACCTGCTCATCCAACAGCGCCTTCGCCTCCAGCGTCGTGGACAGATCGGCCTTTGCCGTCTCAATTTTGCTGTTCAGGCTGTCCTTCTGCTCCTCAAGATCAGCCATCTGCTGATACAGCTCGCTGATTTTGGACGCCACCTGATCGGTGGTATTGCTGTTGACGCTCATGAACAGATTGGCTGTCGTCCCGCCGGGGACGCCGTCGCTGACGGCACCGATTGCCAGAATCGGTACAAGCGTCAGGGACAGAATGCAGACCAGCGATCCGAACAGAATCAGCCATCTTGTCCGCCTTGACGGCATTCTTTCATTGGTTTCGGTAGTTTCCATGAACTTCTTCATTCCTTTTGAACTCATTAACCCCTTAGAGACTTACTTTTCCTTTAAATACTTGGACAGGGAGATCAGACTTCCCACAACGCCCGCAAACAGCCCGACGCAGAGGAAAACCAGAATCATCAGAGGTGCGCATTCACCGAAAGGAACCACGGAGAAGGACCGATAGTGGGTTTCCACAAAAGCGCAGACCCGATCGTACACCAGCCACTGGGCGAAAAAGGCTCCGACACCGGCGATCAGACCCATAAAGACGCCTTCAATCACAAAGGGGGCGGTGATGAAGGCATTGGTTGCTCCAACATAACGCATAATCGAAATTTCCTTGCGTCTGGAGAACACGGCAAGCCGTATGGTATTGATTATAATAAAGAGGGAAACCACAAAGAGAATCAGCATGAAGCCGAGGAACACCTGAGTTACACCCTCTTTGAGATTCTGCATCATGGCGGCAACCTCGGCATGGGAGGTCACCTTGTTAATGGGCGACAGGGCGACACCGTCCCTCTCTATGGTAATGTTATTGAGGCTGTATTCCAGATCGGGCAGTACCGATTCGTCGGTATAGGTAATCAAAAAGGATGCCCGATACGGATTATCTCCATCCCGCAGGTTTTCAAACAGTCCGGGATAATCCTTGAATTTCTGAATCTCGGACTCCAGCGCCTGCTGCCTGGATATGTATTCCACATCGTTGACAAGTCCCTTATCGGACAGCTTCAGAATCTCACTCCGAACCGTCTCGATCTCTTCATCGGTGCAGTCGGTGTCCACAAAGGCAGCCACCTCGTTGAGAAGGGTCATACTCTCCAGATTGTAGTTGATGTTTCTGATCAGGAGACCGAAGGTTCCCAGAACGATCAGACAGCTTGCCAGCACCAATATAGAGGCAATACTCATAACGCTGTTCCGGAACATTCCCACAAGACTCTGGGACAGCGTATAGGTCAGACTGATTTTGTTTATATTTCGGTTATTCATTTTCGGGCGACCGTTCCTTTTCGGGTATACTTGGGTTTGGATAAAAAGTCTGCTTGAACGAAAATGGTTTGGAATCAAAGGTTCTCGTCGGGCTGTGTCTGTTCGCCGTCTGTCGGCTCGGCAGTCTTACCGTCGGCGGCAAGTGCTTCCGCCTTTTCGGCAAGAGCAGGATCGTCTTCGGGAGCAAACATCCCGCCGATCCGGTCATCCGCCACCACTCCGGAGCGGATGGTAATCACACGCTGGCGGAAGTAGTCCACCAGATGCCGCTCATGAGTGACCACGATGACCGTCTTTCCCCGCTTCTGCTGAATATGAATCAGCAGAGACATGATCTCATAGCTGAGCTTGGGGTCGATATTTCCGGTAGGCTCGTCCGCTATGATGATATCGGGTCCGTTGACCAGCGCACGGGCAAGCGCCACTCTCTGCTGTTCGCCTCCCGACAGCTGGGATGGCAGACAGCGCATCTTATCGTAAAGTCCGACAATCCGAAGGGTGGCTTCCACTTTCCGACGGATTCCCGATGCAGGCGCGCCGACGGCTCTCAGGGCAAACGCCACATTGCCGTACACGGTTTTATCGGGAAACAGGCGGAAATCCTGAAACACCACGCCGAGCTTCCGACGGTAGTAGGGGATCCGACGCCGTTTCATCTTCGAAAGATCCTCGCCGTCCACCAGAATCTGACCGTCGGTGGGGATCTCCTCCCGAAGCAGGAGCTTGAGCAGGGTGGATTTTCCTGCACCCGACTGCCCCACGATGAAGACGAACTCTCCGTCCTCAATCTTCAGATTCACATGATCCAGTGCCACCGTACCGTTATCATATATCTTTGTTACATCATTCAATTCTATCATACAGTCATCCTCCGCTCTTTTCTCATAAGCCAATGTAGCTTGCACAAGCCAAGGTGGTTGTACAAGCTACAACAGATCGTCGGATCAGTATTTCACGGGCTTTGAGGACAGATACTTCTTTACCATCAGGGCGACCTTGAAGGTGATGGCGTGTTCGAATTCACGAAGATCAAGCCCTGTCAGTTTGCGGATCTTTTCCAGACGGTAGACCAGCGTATTCCGGTGAACGAACAGCTTACGGGAGGTTTCGGAGACATTCAGATTGTTTTCAAAGAAGGCTTGTATGGTCATCAGAGTTTCCCGATCCAGCGATTCCAGCGGTCCCTTCTTGAAGACCTCCTGAAGGAACATTTCACAAAGGCTGGTGGGAAGCTGATAGATCAGACGGCCGATACCCAGATTATCATAACTGATAATATCCTTCTCGGTATCGAATACCTTGCCGACCTCAAGAGCCACCTGCGCCTCCTTGTAGGAGCGGGACAGATCCTTGATGTTGTCCACCACCGTACCGATACCGATGGATACCTTGGAATAGAATTCGGCGGAGATGGTGTCGGAGATGGAACGGGCCATCTTTTCAACCTCATCCATGTCAATGTTGGGCTTGACCTCTTTGACCAGAACGCTGTCGCGTTCGCCCACGCTGATGACATACTCCTTGTTCTTGCCGGGGAACATATTCTGAAGGATCTCATAGGGGATCACATCGTTCTTTCCGGTGAACTTGATCAGAAAGACCACACGGGACACATCGTTGGCGAAGTGCAGTTCTTTGGACTTTATGTAGATGTCGCTGGGAAGGATGTTGTCCAGAATAATATTCTTAATAAAGGAAGATTTATCGTGCTTTTCGTCATACAGCACCTTGATATTGCCCAGTGCGATGGCAAGAATCATGGACAGGCGCTCTGCCTCCTTGTCCTCACCCTCAACGAAAACCACATACTCGCTCTTGGTCGCAGCATTCAGAGAGCGGTAGGTGTAGCCTCCGAGGGTTGTCACCTCGGCGGTATAGGACAGCTCGTCCCGCACGCCCTGACGGATTTCTCCGATCTTGACCAGTTCACTGCACGAGATCACCACACCTGTTTCATCCAGTACACCGATCACCCGGTCAACTGCGTCCTTCATCTGGTAAATAATTCCCTGAAACAATCTATTAGACATAGAGCGTCTCCTTCCTGATATTCAGCATTCTGTGATTTTCTTCTTGTGTAATACTTCCATTATTGTAGCACATTTTTTGTGGAATTTCAATAGTCTTTTCAATATTTTTCATAAAAAATTCAAAAAAATCCGCTTGTTTTATGGCAGTTTTATGATCGTGTCAAACATTCTCTTGATTTCAAATCATTGCGTCATTTCCCACCGTGCGGATATTGCCGCCAAAACGAATCCGGATGCGCTTTCGGTTCGCAGAATCCGCTTGCCCAATCCGCACAGATGAAGTCCGGCAGATACCGCCTTTTGAACCTCATCCTTGGAAATCCCGCCCTCGGGTCCCACAAGAAAGGACAGCGTCTCGGGGCAATCTCCCGAAAGAAGGTGCGGCAGGGGAACGGTTCCCTCGCCCTCATAGCACAGAAAGGCAAGCCGGGAGGATGCCGCCGCCCGGACGGCGTCATCATAGGACATCGGTCTTCCGACCGTCGGCAGGATGCCCCTTCCGCACTGTCCCGCCGCCTCATCGGAAATCTTCTGCCAGCGCATCAGTTTGCGGTCTGCGCTGTCGGAGGGCAGTTTTGCCACACACCGCTCGCTTTCCACGGGAACGATGGCAGTAACGCCGTACTCCACCGCCTTCTGAATAATGGTATCCATCTTTTCGCCCTTGGCAAGGCACTGATACAGGGTTATTTTGCAGGGAGGTTCGCTCTCGCAGGGAAGAACCTGTTCCACCCTTGCGCAGACGGTCTTTTTATCCATGGAGACGATGACGCAGTGATATTCCTTTCCCTGTCCGTCCGACAGAATCAGGGGATCGCCCACCGCCATCCGCAGGGAAAGGGAAATATGGCGGGCGTCCTCCCCGTCGATGACAACGGGATTTTCCGACAAACGGTCGGCAGAAAGAAAAAAACGAGGCATATCGGTTCCGTCCTTCCCCAAAATTCCGATCCTGCAAGCACGGGCAGGATCAACCTGCACCATTATACACGATTTTGTGCATTTTGTCAACTCCAAAATCGGAAAAAGCGAAAAATCTTTCATTTTTTTCTGCCATATGCAGGGAATCAGGATTTTACACCCCAAGAACAGACTATTCGGAAGACAATTTTTGTATTCAAATCCAAAAATCAAGCCGAAATTCCCGCTTTTGCAAGGGATTTTACCGCAAAAAAGCTGACGCAAAGGTGAACTTAGCGTCAGCTCTCGATCGACCTTCCGCCGCTTTTCAGCGAAGCAGCTCGGGCATCCTTTCCAGCATATTTTCAATAAAAATTCCGTAGCCCTGTTTGGGATTTTCCACCATCACATGGGTAATTGCCCCGATCAGCTTTCCATCCTGAATAATTGGGCTTCCGCTCATTCCCTGTACAATTCCGCCTGTCTGTGCGATCAGATCCCGATCGGTCACTTCCACCAGAAAATTCTTATTCTCCCGCTTGCGGTCAAAGATTTTGGTAATCCGGATCGGATACTTTTTCACACTCTGACTGTCATCCAGCGTACAGAGGATATAGGCATCCCCCGTATGCACCTCCGACGCATTCCCTACGGGTATGGGATCGCCGAGGTTTTTCGGAAGCACCGACAGCATCCCGTAGGCGCCGCATTCGGTATTGCCCAGCAGGGCACCTACCCGTTCTCCGCTGAAATACCCCCTGAGCTCTCCCGGGGAACCTTCTCTTCCCTTTTGCACCGATCCGATGACCACATTCATCACCGAGCCCCGGGACATCGGCATCAGTGTCCCCGTATCGGGATCGCAGATTCCATGTCCCAGTCCCGCAAATCCGTGACTTTTGGGGCAAAGGAAGGTGACGGTACCGATTCCGGCGGCACTGTCCCGAATCCAGATTCCTGCCCGGTAGATTCCGTCCTTATCCGATCGAATGGGCTTCAGGTGCTTTTCCATCCGCTTACCCGCCCGTTCAACCGTCAGGGTCAGTTCCTTTCCCCCGGAGGCAGCCAGAATCTCGGCAACCTTTGAAACGCTGTCGACCTCCCGGTCTCCGATGGAGAGAATCACATCCCGGACGGCAATGCCCGCCTCTTCGGCGGGGCAGACGCCGTCCCCTTGGGGATTCACCGGTGACATTCCCACAATCAGAACGCCTTTGGTCTGAAGCTGAACCCCGAAGGGCATCCCTCCGGGAATCAGCTCAGAAGGCAGATTGACGGTGGGCTGATTTGCCGACGCATCACCGATGGCATAGGAAGGAAGCATCCCCACAGGCAGGAGGACACCGACGAAAAGCAGAAGGGACAGAATGATCGGTAATCGGCGGATTCCCGACTTTCCTTGTAGCCTTTTCATTTGCCAATCCCTTTCCAAAACAGTTGCAAAACCCCGCTTCCGTCAGACATCCGACAGGACCTGTTCCTTGCACATACGGGCATTTTACTCTATGCGAAAAGCCTGCGCCTTTTGAAAAAGGAAAAAGAACCCTTTGATGCAATCGGTCTTCCTATGATATTCCGGACTCTGTCGGGAACCGTGTTCTGCAAATGTTATTGTGCAACGGATCGGACAGATTATGAGATGCAAATCCTTCTAAAGTCTTTTTGGAAAAAAATTGAAACAAAGTTTTCCGATGAAGTCCGACTTACGCCTTGATGCGCCTCGGGATGATCATCGCCTGCCCCTGTTCTCTGCCCCGATTGGCCGCATCCAGAGAGGCTCGGCTGATCCGGTACCGCTTGGCGATCTGCCACAGGTTTTCACCGGGAGCGGGGTAATAGACGGTCAGCGGGCGGGCGCTGACAATCCGATCGCTTTCCGTGGTGCGAACCTCGGAAACCGCCGTAATCCGTGCGGTATCCCAACACAGAAGAGAGAGCTTCACATCATAGGTCAGGATCAGGCTGTCACCCTCCTGTTTTACAGAAGGATTCTGGACGGTTGCCGTCCCCATCAGTTCCTTGCAGGGCGGCAGACTGCCGTCAAAGCTGTCGATAACGGGAACGGCGGACAGCTTTCCGTCCGCATCGCAGAGCATCACCGTCAGGTTTGCCGTCATCCGGACGCCGGTATCCTCCTCACGAACCTGTGCCGACCCCATAACGGCACTGCCGTAGACCGCCGCCGGACTGCCCTTATCCTCGCAGGGAACCGTGATCTTGCGGGAAAAGGTCTGACTGAGGGTCCGCTGATCGGTTGCGCAGTTGTAGCTTGCCATTCGGTTCTCGGAAAGATAGCCGGTGGAGTATAGATCGGTCACATACCGGGTTTCTACCGGTGTCGTGCAGATTCCGCAGATTTCGTAGGTCAGATCCAGCCCCAGAATGCGGTACTGTCCGCTCATATCCTCGGCAGGGGAACATTCCGCACTCTTGACATAGGCGGCGGCAAGAACCTCCGACGATCCGTCAACGCCCTCCGCCTGGCACATCTGCTCCACCGGAAGGGTCCGACTGCGGAAAACGATCTGCCCGTCATCGGCAAGGTAGGCAAACTCGATATGGGCTTCTCCCTTGAATTCCAGCACGCCGTCGCCCGCCCGAACGGAAACAGTTTCCACCGACGCCGTACAGGAAAGAACCTCCTCAACGGAAGGGAGATTCTTCTCCAGCGCCAAATCCTCGATGACCGTCAGTTCCCGTTCCCACACGGCGGTGGGGACCATCTGCTTCAGGGTCGCATACTGACTTTCGATGCAGTCAAGCTCCTCATTTCCGAAAAAATCGGGGTATTTGGGTTCGGAATCCGCCGCCGTAAAACAGCGGATACCGGGCGAAATTTTACCCCGAACGCCCAGTTTACGGGGATTGAGGGCTTTGATGCTGAGGGATTCCAGCACCGGCAGGGACAAAATCCGACATTTTGCGCCCGATCCCTCCACGGGTACGGAACCGGAATAGTCCAGCGACGCCTTCATACAGCGGACCTGATCCTCTTCATCCAGGAAAAGTACCGTACAGGAAAGGGTTCCCTCGTAGCTTGCCTTTGCGTTGTCCATGTACACCGATTCGGGATGCAGACTCCCGGTATACCATAAAATTTTTTTCATATCCCGATAGAGATCGGGCAGGATAACATCCTTGGTACAGTCTATGCCGGAGGCCTTTTCGGATCCGCCGGTCCAGATCTCCTTCTCACTCATTTGATCTTTCAAACTCTTCGCCCCTTATCTTTTTTGCTTTCATCTTATGCCGTATGCCGCCGATCTATGCACCGATTTCGGGAATCGGTTTTCCCGAAAGACCGCATCCGATTTTTTCCAGCGCCGATTTTTCAATGCGGCTGACATAGGAGCGGGAGATGCCCAGCCTGCCGGCGATTTCTCTTTGGGTCAGAGGTTCCCTGCCGTCCAGCCCGTAGCGCAGACGGATGATGGTCTGCTCCCTTTCGGACAAATGCTCGGATATGATCTGTCTTGCCTTCTCACTGCTGATTTTGATGAACAGATCGTCGGCAATGGTATCCTCTACCGCCAGCACATCGCTCCAGGTCAGGGGATTCCCGTCCTTATCCACATCAATGGTCTCGGACAGCGACACATCACCGAGGGTTTTCTTCTGGGAGCGGAAGTACATGAGAATCTCATTTTGCAGGCATTTGCCCGCATAGGTAGCGAATCGGGTGCCGTTATCCACATTGAAGGAGTCGATGGCCTTAATCAGCCCGATGGTTCCGATGGAAATCAGATCGTCCTGCGCACCGTATCCGGTATAGTATTTTTTGACGATATGGGCGACCAGCCGCATATTGTGCAGAATCAGTTCCTCCCTTGCCTTTTCGTCCCCCGTTCTCGCCCGCCGAAAGTATTCCCTCTCCATTTCGGGACTCAGGGGCGGGGGAAAGCTCCCCTGTTCTTCTACCCTCAAAAACAGGCAGACAAGCCCCGCAAGCATTCGAAAGATCCCCATAAAACAGCCTCCATACCATAATTTCCGACCCGTCGAAAGGTCTGAGCGTCGGGATGCGGCGTCCCCGCCGATTCCTTCTGTCAACGGTTTTCGATTTGGTGTATTCTATGGGAAAGAGCGGTCGGAAATTCCCCGAAAAAATGAAAAAGTTTTCCGATTTCTCTTTACGGCGGACAAAATTTGTGTTACAATAGGAGAAAATCATTGCAAAGGCAGGACATCTTCATGAGGGTCGGAGCATTGGACATCGGTTCCAACACCATCAAAATCACCGTTTTTGACTATGACGGCAGAAGCCTTTCCGAAAAAGGTCGCAAAAGCCTTCCGGCGGGACTCATCAGCCATATCGAACAGGGAAAACTCACCGAAAAGGGGTATCGGATCCTGACAGAGTCCGTGAACACCCTGCGGGACTACGGGAAGTCCCTGGGATGCGTCTGCATTTACCCATTCGCCACGGCGTCCCTGCGATCTGCCTCCAATTCGGACGAGATCGTCCGGCGTGCAAAGGACGATACCGGACTGACCATTGACCTGATTTCGGGCGAATCGGAGGCCGCCCTGACCTTCCGCAGTTTTTCCGAAAAGCATCCCGCTTCCGGAGACGGAATCCTTCTGGATATGGGCGGCGGCTCCACCGAAATCATCGGATTTTCGGGGAAAGAGGCCTGCCGCCGGATCTCCCTTCCCTTCGGAGCACTGACCCTGCACAACCGCTTTGTCCGAAACATTCTGCCCACCAAAGAAGAGGCAGAGCAGATTTCCGACTATGTCCGCATGGCGCTCGGCGACGCCGGTTCTCTCATATCGGATCGAAAAGCGATTTATTTGAACGGCGGTTCGGGAAAATGTCTGGTCAAGCTGGCGCTGGCGGCATACGGGGACGGGCAGGAAACAGAAACTCTTCCCTTTCCTATGGATCGGACGGTGCTTGCAAATCTGTCCTCCGAAATTCTCGACTGCGCTCCGTGGATCAAGGCCCTGCTTCTTCGTCTGATTCCCGAGCGGATTCACACCGTTCCCACCGCCCTGATCGCCCTGCTGACCCTTCTGGATGCGGCGGGCGCCGATCGGCTGACCGTCACCGACGCAGGCGTTCGGGAGGGCTATCTGCTGGACAGGCTGTCAAAGGAGGAATCGTTCCATGGCTGAGCTTCACAAGGAATCGGATAAATTTGCCGAAAGCAATCGGATGGAGGGCATGATCTCCTTCCGAAGCGTCATTGCGGGAATCGAATCGGGCGTCTCCGACCGCAAGGTGCTGAAGGTGCTGTTTGACCAAAAAAAGACACGGGAATTGGGGCGGAATTTGTCCTACATTCGTGCCAAAAGCCATCAGTACGGATTCGAAATCGAATACACCGATCGGGAAGCCATCGACGCCCTTGCGGTAGGCGACAGTCACGGAGGAATCCTGACCCTCTGTTCTGCCCGTACACTGCCAGAGTTCGATCCCGCCGTACTGTCGGAGCGGGGCATCTTCTTTTACCTGGACGGAATCGAGGATCCCTACAACTTCGGATATGCCCTGCGTTCGCTGTACGCCGCAGGGGCGGACGGCGTTCTTCTGCCGCCCCGCAACTGGATGAGTGCGGCGGGGGTGGTCTGCCGCGCTTCGGCAGGGGCATCCGAGCAGATTCCCCTTTGGATCGCCGATCCCGAAACCGTTGCCGATTCCTTTCACGCCGCCGGATATCGGGTCCTCTGCGCCGATGCGGAGAACTCGGTCTCCATGTGGGAGTCCGATCTGTCGGCGCCCCTTCTGATTGTGATAGGCGGGGAAAAAAGAGGCATCTCCTTTGTCCTGCGATCCGCCTCCGACGGAGCGGTCCGCATCGACTACGGCAGGAATTTTCCCGCCGCCCTGTCCGCCGCCTCTGCGGCATCCATCCTCTCTTTTGAGGTTCTGAGGCAAAATCCCTTCAAACGGGAATTCTGACCGCAGAATTTACAGCCAAAAACAGACAAACGGCATATGCTATTACAAATCCCTGCGATTTGGAGGTAGCTATGCCGTTTTTGGATGATATATCCCCCTCCGACCGATCAAACCTTTTATCCGGTCGGAGCTGTCTGTTCGTCGATTATCCCGAAAAGCCGACCCGTCCGGACGCCCATCTTCCCCTGAGAACCCCCTGCAAGGTCATCATTCTGTCGGGCGGCGGAATGGGGCAGAGACTTTCCCTTCTGACAAGGGCAGAGCGGGAGGCCGACAATCGCTCCCTTGCGGTGACCCGTCTCTTTTTTCACCATTCACCCCTTCCCTTCGGCGTCCTTCTGGGGGATGAGCTTTGCCTGCTGGCGGTGAATCCCTATGTTCCGACGGCCGACTGTCGGATCATGGATCTGCACTCCCTTGCGGACTCCCATAAACTGTCAAAGACCGCTTCCCTTCTTCGTGCCGCCGACGGTGGGCTTTGGCAATGCGGCGAAAGCTATCGGCTCCTTCGCTCTGCCTATCTTTCGCTGGACGCGCTGGAAAGTCGGGCGGCAGAACCCTATCTGCTGACCGACAAGCTGGACGCCTTCGCCCTTCGTCTGATTAAAAAAATGAAGCCCCCTCGGGAATCGCTTCCCAAGCGAGCGGATTTCTGCATCTCGACCCTTTCGGACAGCGGTGTTTTCCGTTCTTCGGAGCCGATGGAAAGGGCCCGGATTCGGATTGCCCTTTCCGAACGGCCGCCCATCGCCCATCAGATTCTGTCCGCCATTATCGGTCAGCTTACCGCCGAGGGCATCTCCCTTATCCGATACACCGATTTTTCGGGAAAGGTCTGCGGGGTTGCGATTCCCTCCGTCGGGGCCTATCTGGGGCCGGGAATCCCCTGTGACAGGGTGGACCGACTGATAAACGCCGCCCGATTTGCAGACAAAAACATTCGGGAAATCCGTCCCCTGCTCCGCTCGGTCCGACAGCAAAAGGACGGGATTGCCGCGCAGATTGCCGCAATTCGCCAAAAAATCGCCGGACTCTGGCAAGAATCCGACGAAATTTATGAATCGGCCACCGATAAGGCGGTCTTTTCCCGCTTTGAAAAGGATTTTCTCATTGATCTGTTCCGAACATGACAATATCATCCGGGAATTTGAGTCAAACCGATTGGTTCCCTGTTTTTATCGGTTATTGTGGGGTCCGGGGACGGCAAAAAAGTCGAAATTCCATCGCAGACCGTCCGTGAGTGGATCAACCGTTCCCGTAGGGCGGGGGCTTGCTCCCGCCGCTCGATCAATAAATGCAGGTTCGCTTTCGTTTTAACGGATTTCGGCGGGAGCAAGCCCCCGCCCTACAACAGATTTTTTTGTTCCTTCTCAACATCGACCGGCATGAAACAAAGGTTGACTGTTAAGTATACCTTGACCGAAGCAGGCTCGGCAGGGCGAAAACTTTTGTGCAGAAGACTGTTCCTTACACTTTTTTCAGTCCCGGATATTTCTATTTTTACCGCACGGGAGCGCAGACGAAGGCGGCATAGCCTTGGGATTTCAGATACTCGCAAACCGCCTCGGCACGGTCAAGATCGTAAAAGATGCCGAAAACCGACGGACCGCTTCCGCTCATCAGAGCGCCCATGGCGCCGCCGTGGAGCATGGCGTTTTTGGCAAATCCCACCATGGGACGCACCTTCGGAACCACCTTCTCAAAGGCGTTGTACAGCCGATCGCAGACCTCTCCCACATCCTCCCGATTCAGGGCATCCGCCATGGGAGCCGCCGACAGCCTTCCGCAGTCGGCATCCAACGCCTCATACGCTTCCTTGGTCGAGACTCCTTCTCCGCCTTTGGCGACCACAATCGTATATTCGGGGGACAGGGGCGTCACCGGGGTGAGAATTTCGCCGATTCCTCCGGCCCTTGCGCATCCGCACCGCATACAGAAGGGGACATCGGCGCCGATGGATTTGGCAAGCACGCCCAGTTCGTCGGGCGAAACGGCGTGGAGAATGCGATCCAGTCCGATCAGGACCCCCGCCGCATCGGCAGATCCGCCGGCAAGTCCCGCCGCCAGGGGAATCTTCTTCTCAATGGCGATGTGAAGATCCAGATCCTGTCTGCCTGCCGCCGCCAGATAGCGCTCGCCCGCCAGATAGGCGATATTCCTTCTGTCGGTGGGCAGCGTCGGCTCGGTACATTCCAGACCGATCCTGCCCGTCCCGTCCGTCAGCCTGATCCGGACAGTGTCGCACAGGTTCACCGACTGCATAACCGTGTCAATGTTATGGTATCCGTCTGCCCTTCGGTCCAGCACTTCCAGAAAGAGATTGATCTTGGCAGGGCAAAAAACGGTCTGACTATCGTTCATGATATAACGGTTCCTTTCTCTTGATATACTGCGGTTATTTGATCCACTTCAACAAAGGGTTGCGCTTGATCCGCACGGCATCGTGGGGGCAAAGCTCCTGACAGCAGAAGCAACGGATACAGGCGGACGGATGAATTTCCGCACGCCGCTTTTTCTTGTTCAGGGTAATGGTCTTCTTGGGGCAGGAGCGGACACATTCACCGCATCCGATGCAAACCGAGCGGTCGATGGACGGTCTCGGTTCGAAGATTTTGAGAAACCGGATGTTGGTAAGGACGCTGGTAACCTGAATGGAACTGTCGGGCAGCTTGAAATCGGGGATCTTTACATCCTCCACCCGTTCGCCGATGACCTCGATCCTGTCCGGACGGAAATATCCTCGCTCTGCGGCAATGTCCAGCATCCGGACCTTCCCCTCCATGCAGAGAATCTGCTGACAGACAAAGTCCAGCGCAAAGGGATTCAGCGACGCCCCCAGCAGACCGATTTTACGGGGAGTCCCGTTTGTGGGGCCGTTGCCCTCCATGCCCACAATGGCGTCTACGATGTTGACCGTTGTCGCCCGGGTGGTATGAAGGCGGCAGAGATCCACCAGCATCCCGGAAAAATCGGTCAGATCGGGGAATCTGGCGTGCATTTCGAATTTTTCCGTCCCCGGAACGGTGCCGAAATAGTTTTTCACCGCCGCCGTCATGGTGGTCAGCCCATGGGATTTCAGTTTGCAAAGATTGACGATGACATCGGCATCGGCAATGGGCGTAATAATATGGAAGAGTTTGGACTTGACTCCGTCCGGAGCATCCAGTTCCCGCCATGAGGTGTCATAGTTCAGTCCGATGCCCGCATCTTCTGCCGCCTTTTCCATTCCGCACACCCGATAGGCGGCCCGCAGAGCGTTTTCGGTATAAATTCCGCCGGGGCTTTCAGCCAGCAGGATGTCCTGCGCTCCCCGTTCCTTCAGGACGGCTGCCACTGCCGTCAAAAGGGCGGGATGGGTGGTCCCCGCCAGAGATGCGTCCATTTTTCGCACCAGATTGGGCTTTATGACTACCTTTTTGCCCGCAAAAAAGTTCTTGTCAAGACCCATGCCGTCGAAAAAGACGGACAGGGCGGGAATCAGGGAATCGGGGTCATAGCTTTCCTTTTTGCAAAGGAACACTCGGTCTTGGGAATCTGACATGGAAGCCTCCGTACTGAAAAAGAATGGAATCTGCCCGATTTTCCCGCTTCGGCGGAAAGGGCGGATTTATGAGTGTATTCTATCACAAATTCGGAAATTTTTCAATAGATTTTCGAAAGACAACTTGACATTTTCTTCTGAAAGAGGTAGAATAGAGGCAGAGTAGCTCCGTGCTGTGAACGGAGGGTCCGGTTCATTGTTGCCATTAGGAGGAAATCCATGAAGTTCAACAAAAAATACACAACCGTTGCGTTTTATGCCTGTCTGGTGATTCTGTTCGCCGTTGTCTGTATCTATCTTCTGCTGTCGCTGGACAAGGGCCGCTTTGAATCTCTTTCCGCCACTTTACACAGCATTATTTCCAAAATCTTTATCGGTGCGGTTATCGCTTACATTCTGGATCCCATTGTCTGCTTCTTCGAAAACTGGGTTTTTGTCCGGAACGATACCCGAAAAAAGGTACTGGAAAAGCAGAAAAAGGCAAAAAAAGAAAGCGCCGGTATGCCCATTGCCGAACTTTTTGACGAATCCGGCAAGGAATACCAACAGCTCCGCCGTGCCGACTTTGAGGTCAGGCTGGAAAAATACCGTCAGAACCCCACCCGTAAAATCGGGAACCGCACCTTCAAGCGCAAGGAACCGGTCTTCAAAGCCCACCGATTCCGCGGACTGTCTATCCTCTGCACCTTTCTGCTGTTCATCCTCGTTCTCGTGCTGCTGGGTTGGGTTGTCGTCCCTCAGCTGGGACATACGCTCTACGATCTGACCGTCCGCATTCAGTCCATCAAACTGGACGCCTTCCTCGCAAAAATTCAGAACAATGAAACCCTCTCCGAAATCTACACTCTCATGACCGAAAACGGACTGGATCTGGCTTCCATTTTAAAACAGTTCCAGGATGTGGTTCTGTCCATCCTCGTAAAGGCTCCCAACTATCTGTTCACCGCAATCACCAGCATCTACAAGACCGTTTACGACTGGATCATCGGTTTGATCTTCGCCATCTATTTTCTGTCCTCCAAAGATCTTCTGTTTTCCCAATTCAAAAGCCTGATGAACAGCTTCTTCCCCGACAAGGTTTGCTACTGGATCAAGTTCATCATCAAGGATGTGGATTCCAAGTTCGGCAAATTCATCGAGGGCAAAATCGTGGACTCGATCATCATCGGCATTCTGTCCTTCATCCTCTTCTCCATCTTCCAAATCCCCTATGCCGCCATGATTGCGCTGATCGTGGGTATTACCAACATCATTCCCTTCTTCGGTCCCTTCATCGGCGCCATTCCCTCCGCCCTAATCATCCTGATCTCCGACCCTTCAAAAGTGATTCTGTTTATCGTGATGATTATCGTCATCCAGCAGTTGGACGGAAATCTGATCGGTCCCTTCATTCTGGGTGACTCTTTGGAGCTCCCCCCCGTCTGGATCATGATCGCCATCATCACCATGGGCGGACTGTTCGGTTTCTTCGGTATGTTTTTCGGCGTGCCGATCTTTGCCGTGATCTTCACCCTTATCAAGGAACTTGCCGCCATCTCCCGCCAGAAAAAAGAGAAAAAGAGGATGGAAGCCGAATCGTCGAATGGAGCAAACACCGAAGAGTGACGGTTTTTCGCACCTGAAACCAAATTTCCCTTATCGCCGTATTCTGACGGCAGTCCCACAGGACATGAACATCAAATAGATCCCCCGGGAACCTGTAAAAGATTCCCGGGGTCTCATTTTATACTTCTTCCTTCTTGGGGAATGCGTCTCCGGCTTCCTCGATTCTGCTCTTATTGCCCACGACGGCGAAATGTCTCTTGTCGCAGACCGTTTGAATCAGCTTTCCGAAGGCCTCAATGTCTGCCGGGGTGGTGGACAGAATCTCATGACGGACCTGTCTGCGGAAGTCCTCGGTCACCTTCTGGAAGTAGTAGGACTGAGCCTTCGATCCCTTATCCTTGGGCGTCAGCGGACGGTCACTGCCTGCCAAAGTGGAGATGATATACTGGGTGATATCGGGAACCTTCTCCGAGAAACCGGCGAGATAGTCCACGGTTTTCCGATAATTCTCCAGCGTTCCGCCCACATTGGGATCCCGATAGGAGGAGAACAGCACATCGCCCGTAAAGCCTGTGGAGAATCCGGTTCCGTATGCGCCGCCCCGGACACGGATTTCGTTCCAGAGGTAGTCGTAGGTCAGGATCCTGGACAGAACCTGCATGGAGCCGCTGTACGCCAAGCCCTCCTTGATGAAATTGCATCCGCTGACCACATAGTTGACCCCTGCCGGCACGATGAAGGCCTCATTTTCGGTATAGACGGGGACGGGTGCGGGTGCGGCAGGCTTCTTCTCTCCCCGCTCGAAGACGGGAAGGGATGCGGCAAGGAGGTTGTATGCCGACTCCTCACCGGTCAGTCCGACGGTCAGGTTCTCTGCCTTCACGCAGTCTGCAACGGCGGCAAAGCCCTTTTGCACGCTGTCATAATCGGTCTTGATTTTGTCGCAAAGGTCGCTCAGGAAACGGTAGTAGGAGATGCCGCCGAACAGCTCGTTGTATGCGCCGTCCACCGTGTGATAGGATTTGACACGGGTAATGGCGAAGGAATCGCCCCGCTGGCTGATGTTCTGTTGCATCCAGTTCTTGGTTTGCAGGACGATGGGTCCGACGGTTTCCCGTTCGGGCTTTGATGCGGTCAGGATCTCGCCTGCCAGAGCGACGGCGTCGGCAAGTCCGCTTTCCAGCACCGAAATGCGGACGGTCAGGACGGGGGTCACCTTATCAATATCGGTGCGATCGGTAAACACCTGAGTGAAGGTGGAGAAGGCACCCATCTTGGTCTTGATCTCTGCGTCCAGGTCGGCGGCAGAATAATGCTCGGTGGCAATCTGACCCAGCAGATCGGCATACAAAGGTGCATAGGGACGGTATTCGGGTGCCAGAGAGGACAGATCAAAGTAATAGTTCAGATAAGCAATCTTCTTGGTGGGGATGTTGGTCCACAGAACGGGATAGCCTCCCAGTTCCCGCTTCTCCAGCGGAAGCGGTGTGATCTCGTCCTTGACATCGGACAGGGACAGTCTGGGAAGGGTGGCAATCTGTTCGGGGGTATCCTCTCTTTTCTGATGCTCGATAAGCTTCTGATTCTCTGCGATCAGATCTTCAATCTGACCGTGGGACAGGGACTTTTTATGTTCTTCCAGACGCAGAGCCTCCGCTTTGGCATCCTCCTGACCCTTGGTCTTGGAGGGCGTAATGACCACCAGAGCCTTATGGGTTCCGTTCAGAACATATTTCTCAATGAGATCCTCAAAATAGCGTCCTTCCACGCCCTTTCGGATGTTGGCAATGGCATCCTCGTAGACCAGATAGGTCTCGGGTCTGCCTCCGTACAGCCAGCCGTCCATAATATCCAGACCGTAGGACAGTCCGGCGGGCATACCGCCCTGCTTACCCTCCCGCAGGTGGAATTCGGTCTGATTGATCTCGGCAAGGAGAATCTTCTTGTCGATTCCTTCCCGGACATATTTTTCAAGCTCGGAGGTCAGAAGTGCCAGAAAGGCGTCCTTTTTATCGGCATCGCACTTGCAGAGCTGGAACTCCAGATAGGGCTGGGCAATGCCGTCGTTCAGGAAGACATACAGATCGTCGCCCAGACCTGCGGCAAGCACCGCCTTTTTGAGAGGGGACTCATTGGTGGACGCCAGAGCGGAGGACAGAATCCGCAGAGCCAGCATCTTTTCCGCTTCGTCGAATCTGCCCACGACAAATGCGTGGGAGATGTAGCTGTTCTTCTCCAGCGGATCGGACTCGCCGACGGCATATTCGCCGGTGACATCCATATTCACCACAGGGGACTGCATGGGAATATCCACAAAGGTTCCGGTACGGGTGAAGGAGGACAGATACTCTCTGTCGATATAGGCAAGCCGCTCCTCGATGTCCATCTTACCGTACAGATAGAGGAAGGAGTTTTCGGGATGATAATATTTTCTGTGGGCGTTCAGGAACTGCTCATAGGTCAGATCGGGAATATGGACGGGATCGCCGCCGGAGGAATGACGGTACAGCGTATCGGGGAAGAGTGCCTGCTTGAGATGCTCATAAACATGGGTCTCCACAGAGGAGTAGGAGCCCTTCATCTCATTGAAGACCACGCCCCGATAGGTCAGGGGATCGTCGGCGTTCTCGACCTCGTAGTGCCAGCCCTCCTGCATGAAGATTTCTTTATATGTATAGATGTTGGGGGCAAAAACCGCATCCAGATAGACTCCCATCAGGTTGGCAAAATCGGTGTCGTTACAGCTTGCGCAGGGGTACATGGTCTTATCGGGGAAGGTGAAGGCGTTGAGGAAGGTGTTAATGGAGGATTTCAGCAGATCCAAAAAGGGTTCCTTCACGGGATACGGCTTGGAGCCGC
>JBJDZJ010000166.1:0-7109 GCA_051867915.1 Eubacteriales bacterium | reverse complement strand
AAGTTCTCTCCCTCCCTGAAACCCACCCACTTCCTTGGCTGCCGACATTCTTTTTCTGAATGATGAAATCTAGATTTGTCCGCCCTGTCGGCGAGGCTCGGCGACGCTATCTCCCGACCTTCTTCCCGACCTGCCGCTTTTCCTTCCACCCGATGACAACAGCAGTCATAAACGCCGCCGCAGGAATCGAAAGAACCACCGCAATGGATCCGACAAGCCCTTTGACCGCCTCCACCACTAAAAAATCGGTGTTCAACAGACTGATGGCAGGCATACAGTACATATAATAGGTGACGATCAGATTGATGCTTCCGCCGGCAAAGGCGAGAATCAGCGTGTTTGTCATGGTTCCCATAATGTCCTTGCCGATGTTCATGCCACTGCGGAACAACTGCTTCGCCGAAACCGACGGCTTCTGCGCCTTCAACTCAAAAAGCGACGAAACTATGGACATACAGGTGTCCATGACTGCACCCATGGAGGAAATCAGAATCCCGGCGACCAGCAGATTGTCTATTCGGAAGGTGGTTTGCTCGGTAATGAAAAGCAGATTCTCCGCTTCCGGCGTGTTGAGCGTCGAAATGTTCCCGACAATGCCCACAAGCCACGCCAGTACCCCCGCCACTACCGTACAGAGCGTGCAACACGCCGTCGCAATGACGCTTTTGGCACAGAACCCGTTCAAAACCACCATGGTATAAAGCGTCGAAAGCAAAACCACGGTGATCGCCGCCAAAATGGCAGGCACCCCGTTGATCAGCATGGGCATGAACAGGAAGACCACATTGAGCAGCGTCACCAACAGCGCCGCAACTGCGGCAATCCCCTTTCTTCGCCCGAACAGAATCACAAGTCCGATAAACAGAAGTGCCAGAAAGACGAGGATGCCCGACCGTTCGTAGGACATGATGTTTGCCGTAATGAAGCCGTCATAACTGTCGATAATGTAACGGCTTCCCACCTGACCCTCAAGACGGACGGTCCGTGTGACATAATTCATGACGGTGAGCGTTTTTCCCTTGTATTTCCCCGATGTGATCTCGACCGTCAGCTTCTGCTTGCCGATTCGGATGTAGTCATAGTCGGGATCGACACCCATTTCTTCCTCAACCACCTCGACGACGGTAGCCTTAGCATATTCAACTCCCTCGGGATAGTCGGCAGGTCGCTCGAACTTCATACATTTGTTGAAGCCCCAGAGCAGGGCAATGTAGAGAACAAGAAAAAGAATGTGATATACCGCTTTTTTCATAGTAACCTCAAAGCAAACGGCAAGCACGGGATGTCGCATTTACCATGCGGCACCCCGTCTTTTTGCCGGTGATTGGACCTGATTGGTCAGACTGTTTATCTTCGGATGTAATCGCTGATGATGGCAAAGTCGGTGTTGTCTACTACGCCATCCAGATTGATGTCACAGATTGCCTCTGCGGTCTGGTAGAAGCCCAGTGCATAGGACAGATCCGCCAGCGTAACCTTGCCGTCCTTGTTGATGTCGCTTGCCTTGGCGTAGGAGTAGATCACGGTGGTTGCTTCCTTCTTCAGAACGGTGGAGGTGATGTCCTCGTTTTCGGTGACATATACGGTGTCCGCCTTGACCAGAGTCACGGTGACCTCGTCCACATCCACGCCCTCTTTCAGCTTGAAGATGTATTTCACGATTGCGGTCTTTTCCTGTGCATCAATGGCGGCGTTCAGACCGATAATGAAATCTGCAACTCCGTTTTCGTCCGACAGGCTGGTGAAGAGAGGATTCTCAATGCTGCTCTCCACTCCGACCAGTTCGATAACGCTTTCGTCATAGCTGACTGCGGTTTGGAATGCGTTGGCGTCGATGGTGTTTTCGAAGGATACGGTATATTCAAGGGTGTCGCCTTCCTCGACGATGATCAGATCTTCGCCGTCCACATAGGAGGTTGCGTTTTTCTCAAGGTCACGCTCAACCGAGAAGGAATCGTAAACATACATTTCGGTGGTAATCGAATCGGTTGCGGTGTCGTACTTGAAGCAGTAGTTGACAACGCTGATCTTTTCGTTGGTGACTTCCAGCATGGTGATGACCTGTTCCTTGAGAATGTCGCTTCCGGTATCGGTGGAGTTGACATCCAGGAAGGAGTAGTTCAGTGCCAGCGGGTCGCCGTCGGTCACGGTGTAATTCTTCTTGGAGTACCACTTCAGACCGCCTGCGTGACCGCCTACCATGTAGAGAGGCGCATTGTCGGGCTGTGTGTATACGCCGTTCTCATCCTGTACGGCATTGGCGTTCTCACCTTCGGCGGTTACGAAGCCTCTGGAGTATACATGATCGTGACCCTGGAGAACCAGATCCACATCCAGCTCTGCGAAGATGGGGCACCAGTACTTTCTGGCTGCAATGACATCACTGTCCACAATGTGGGATGCGCCGGTGTAGAGCGACTTGTGGAAGCCGACGATGACCCACTGACCGTGTGCCTTGGCATCTGCAACCTCGGCGCGAAGGTAGGCTTCCTGCTCTGCTCTTGCATCCTCGGAATAGCGTGCCGATTCAAGATTCAGAATGATGAACTTTGCAACGCCGTAGTCGAAGCTGTAAACGATATTTCCGGCTTCAGCGGGTGCGTTGATGTGCTGATACATCTCATCGTTGTCATGGTTTCCCTGAGTGACGGCGATGGTGTGATTGGCAAACAGATCCTCGCCTCCGGTGGGGAAGAGACCGTCGTTGTTGAAGAACCATTCCCACTGGCTTTCATTGTTGTTGGTATCGGTCTGGTCGCCTGCCAGATACACAAGATCGGGATTCATCTCATTGACTGCGGCAAGGGTTGCGCCCAGTGCCTTTGCATTGGTTGCATTGGATACCTGAGTATCGGCAAGGTATGCGAAGGTGAAGGGCGTGGTGTCACCCTGAGAAAGCGCAGTTTTGAAGGTTCCGTCGTAGCTGTTGAAGCCGTCGCCTACCGTGTAGTTGTATTCGGTGAAGGGCTCCAGTCCGCTGACGGTAATCTCGTGGATATACTTGCCGCCCAGACCCTGATAGGAGATTCCTTCCACATACAGGGTGTCTCCGGTGCCGTCTGCCTTGGTAACGGCGATAACGGTACGGGTGTCGGCTACGGTGGTGTAGGTCACATTGACCTGTGTTGCGGCATCATCGCCGACATGGACATTGAGCTGTCTGGGTTCCTTGTCCGCCTCAACGACCGAACGGCTGACGATCTCATTGGTAATTGTTGCGCTTTCCTCGGCAGTGTCCGCCAGAGCCTGAATGGCGGCGGGAGCCATCATTGCCAGCGCAAGGGTGACTGCGCCGACTCTTTTCAGTTTGTTCAGATTCATTTTCATTCTCCTTTTTTCCTCTTGGTTTTATAAGTTATATATATCAATGCGCTTGCTGCAATCGCTGCAATCACCAAACAGCAGATCAGAAGCGTGGGCGCATTAACATCGCCTGTTGCAGGGGCTTCGGGAACCTGAGGCGTTCCGTCGGTCGCGGGAACCGTAGTGGTGACGGCAGTCTCTCCGGAGGTTGTAGGCTGATCCCCGGAGGTGACGGGAAGCTCGTCGGATGCCGCCGCATCGGTTGTGGTGGTCGGAGTCGGTGTCGTTGTCGGAATGGGAGTGGTCTCCGGCTCGGGTGTCGTTGTCGGAATCGGTGTGGTCTCCGGTTTGGGTGTGGTGGTCGGTGTCGGTGTGGTTTCCGGCTTGGGTGTCGTTGTCGGAATCGGTGTGGTCTCCGGCTTGGGTGTCGTTGTCGGGGTCGGTGTCGTCTCCGGCTTGGGTGTCGTCGTCGGAATCGGTGTGGTTTCCGGCTTGGGTGTGGTCGTCGGAATCGGAGTGGTCTCCGGTTTGGGTGTGGTGGTCTGTGTCGGTGTCGTCTCCGGCTCGGGTGCGGTGGTCGGAATCGGTGTGGTCTCCGGCTCGGGTGTCGTCGTCGGTGTCGGTGTCGTCGTGGATGCGCCGGCACTTCTGCTGAGATTGACCACCCATCCGCACACCGTCTGAGAGGTCGAATAATCGGAATGGGTGATTTTGGCGCTGTCCACCTTGATCGCCCAATCGCCGACGCCCGAGCATTTCCCCGAAACGGTCAGCACCGTGGTGCCGACGGCGGCTTTGGAGCTGAAATAGCCGAACCAGGTCAGACCTCTTGCCTCTGTGGGTCCGGTGACGGATGCGCCGTTGTCCACCCGGACCGAGGTAATCTCGACGCCGTCGCTGAGGAACAGTCCCACATCGGCCGCCCGATACTCCTGCAAAGAGGTCAGTTCAACGGCAAATGTAAAGGCACCGCTGTCGGGCACAAGGATCTCGGCGTCGGATACCCGAACGGTCAGATCGGACCCTGCCGCAGTGACCGGCACTGCCGAAAGCATTCCCAGGCAGAGCACCGTCAATACCGGTATCATACAGGTTTTGCGAAACAGTCTCTTCATCTTTTTTCCTTTCATCGTTTGTTGGCTTCAGTTTATCATCGGCTTGTAAAATGGGCTAGCAGATCGCAGAAAAATTCCGGTTAAACTTTCGCACACAAAACGAATAAAATTTTACTCTTCCCGCCGCAGTCCCCCTTTTTCCCCTCTTTTTTATGCCTTCTCCCCGTTTCAATGTGAAGTTTACCTGATTTTTCAGTGAAGTCTCTTGATTTTTGTGAAAAGCGGGGGTATAATAGTGCCGTTGAAAGCAAAGAACGGAAATCAAGAAAGGCTCGGTATCTATATGAAGCAATTTAAAGCGAATCTGGTGTCCCTGATTCTGCTCTGTACCCTCCTTGCAGGATGCGCAAGAGGCGGAGCGGCGGGCATCATCGGCGACAGTACCGTCGCAGGTTCCAAGGACGGTGTTACTTCCGGAAGCACTGCCCTCTCCGATCCGTCGGCAGGCGGCAATCCCGACAGCGGCGTTCCGTCGCTCCCCACAGGTGAGCAAAGCGAACCCATCGACGAATCCAAGATCGTGCAGGGTCCCACTTCGGTGGAGAATCTGTCGGTGGATTATTCCAAATACGATCTGGACGACTCGGAAAGTCCCAACGGGCTGACCACGGTGGTCTTCCGTCAGACTACCGCCGATATCGACGGCAACGGTGCCGCCTTCACGGGCGGAAAGCTGCTGATCACCGAGGCGGGAGCCTATAAGCTTTCGGGCGAGCTGACCGAGGGTCAGGTTGTCATCAGCGTGGACAGCGCCGAAAAGGTTCGCCTGATTCTCAACGGCGTGAAGATCACCAACAGTTCCGACGCCGCCATCTATGCCGAAAGCGGCGACAAGCTGATTCTGACGCTGGCGGCAGGCAGTGTCAACACGGTCACCGACAGCGACACGACCGTCCGCACCGATAGCGACACCCGCGCCCCTGCAGCGATCTATTCGTGCATCAGTCTGAGCATCAACGGATCGGGCAGTCTGAATGTGTCGTCAAGCTACAACAACGCAGTTGCCACCAAGAAGACCCTGAAGGTGGTTTCGGGAACGCTGAATCTCACTGCCGAGAATGTCGGATTAAAGGGCAACAATGCCGTTTCGATCTGCGGCGGTGATCTGAACATTGTCGCCGGCGGCGACGGCATCAAGACCGAGGAGGCGGAGGACACTTCCAAGGGCTATGTCTTCATCAGCGGCGGCAGAATCACCGTCACCACCGCATCGGACGGCATCAACGGTTCTCTTTACACCTATATCACCGGCGGCGGCATCAGCATCACCACCACCGGAACCGAGGTTTCTTCGGACAGCACAGGCAGTACCGATCAGCCCATGGCGCCCGGTCAGCCGGGCGGAAAGGGCGGACACGGCGGCGGATTCGGCGGCCCGGGCGGCATGGGCGGCATGGGCGGTTCCTCAGTGCAGGCGCCCGCCTCCAAGGGCATCAAAGCAGGCAGTGATCTTCAGATCACCGGGGGGGTCATTGTCATTAACAGCACCGGACACTGCGTTCACTCCTCCGGCACTCTGAGCGTCAGCGGGACGGCGGATCTGACCCTGACCTCTTCCCAGGGCAAGGGCATTCAGGCTCACGGCGATCTGGCGATAGAGGGCGGAAGCATCGACATCAAGAATTCCACCGAGGGCATCGAATCCAAGACCAATCTGACTTTTTCCGGCGGAAATGTGAAGATATACGCCACCGATGACGGAATCAATCTGGCAAGCAGTACCGGCAATTTTGTCATTTCGGGCGGCAGCATCAATGTTGCGGTAGGGTCGGGCGACACCGACGGCATTGACTCCAACAATTCGCTGACCATTTCAGGGGGTATTGTAGTGGTCAAAGCGGCGGCATCCTCGGGCAACATGGCTGCGCTGGATGTGGAGCGCACGATAACGGTCAGTGGCGGCACCATTGTGATTCTGGGCAGCAATTCGGCGCCCAAAATTACCGGCACGGGAACGCTTCGGTCGGTCAGCGGAAGCACATCCTTTGGCGTCGGGGAGTATTTTGTCAAAGATTCGCAGGGAAATGCGGTCTTCTCCTTTGAGGTGACGGTCGCCGCCCAGCGATTCTGGATAGGTTCCGATCTGTTGCAATCGGGGCAGAGCTACACCCTGACGGACGCCTCCGGCAATACGGTGGCAACGCTGGGATAACGGATACAATCGAGTATCAAGCGAGGGAGGAGCCTTGGAATAAGGGCTCCTCCCTCGCAATACAAGCATGGTTCTATATTACTTTTTTGATTTCTTCATCCGGGAAAAGAATGTCGGCAGCCAAGGATTAGGGTGGGGTTTGGGGAGCAACCGAAAAGGGCAAGCCCTTTTCGCTGAAAAACTTCGGCGTCTGAGATGGTTCAGCGCAAGGGCGCAGCCCTTGCGGTTGCCCTCGCGTTTTTGCAATTTTTACAATCCTTCGACATAAGGAACAATTTCTCTGACGAGAAATTGGATTTAATCTTTTTTCCGACTTTCTCCACGTGGAGAAAGTCTCGCAAAGAGACGCTTAGGGTGAAAACCGCAGGTTTTCCCCCTAAGTAGCCCCCTTTCCTATGCGATCGGCGTTCCGCCTCCCATGACAGAGGTGAAGTCTCTTTCCCCCAATGAAGGATTTGTCCCCTCGGAGTCTCCGGCTCGCCGAGCCTCGCCGACAGGGCGGACAAATCCGTTTTACTTCATTCATATAAATTCTATGA
>JBJDZJ010000165.1:0-7199 GCA_051867915.1 Eubacteriales bacterium | reverse complement strand
TAATGGTCAAAAAATTACTTTCGAAGGTGGGTCAGTGACGATGGCAAGAGTACAGAAACTAAGAACCAGAAAACATACCGTCGTCCTGAACCGATCCAAGGGCGGCGACGCAGGAATCGCGTTCTTCCTGATTATCATGGGAGCCTTCATGTTCCTGCCCATGCTTTATACAATCATGCAGTCCCTGAAGCCTCTTGACGAGCTTTGGGCATTCCCCCCGAAGTTTTATGTAACTTCACCTACACTCAAGAACTTTAAAGACCTGTTCAGACTGATGAACCAGAACTGGGTTCCTTTCTCCCGTTACATCTTCAATACCGTTCTGATTTCGGTAGCGGGTACCTTCGGAAACCTGTTCCTGTCCTCCATGGCGGCTTATGTTCTGTCCAAGATCAAGTTCCCCGGCCGTGATGTCATGTTCCAGCTGATCGTCCTGTCCCTGATGTTCCATCAGACGGTCGGTGCGATTGCAAACTTCATCATCATGTCCGCTCTGCATTGGGTCGATACTTACTGGGCAATCATCATTCCCGCATGGGGTTCCACACTGGGCCTCTACCTGATGAAGCAGTTCATGGAATCCTCGGTTTCCGATGCGGTTCTGGAATCTGCCCGTCTGGACGGAGCCTCCGAGGTCCGTACCTTCTGGACCATCGCCATGCCTATGGTTAAGCCCGCATGGCTGACCCTGATCGTGTACTCCTTCAAGGACCTCTGGAACACCGGCGCATCTATTTACATCTACTCCGAACAGCTCAAGACCTTCAGCTATGCTATCGGTCAGATTCTGAGCGGCGGTATCGTCCGTTCGGGTGCGGCTGCGGCGTCTACCGTCGTCATGATGATCGTGCCGATTGCGGTATTTATCATCTCGCAGTCCAACATCATTGAAACCATGGCATCGTCGGGTATGAAGGATTAAGGAGGTAAGAGATGAAAAAGACCATGCTACGCACAGTAGCTGCCGCGGGTGCGCTGCTTATGCTTATCGGCGCCATCCCGGCCTCCGCTACTGCCTATGATTCCTATACTTACTCCATCGACGGAGACTCTCTGGCATCCCCCGATGCTTATACGCCCGAAAGAGTTGTGGATTCCAAATCTCTGAAATTGGAAACTGCTCTTGATACGCCTACCGATATTGAAACGGACAGTCAGGGCAATGTTTACATTGCAGACCCCACTCATAACCGGGTTGTGGTTCTCAATGAAAGCTATCAGTATAAATATGAAATTTCCTCCTTTATCAATGATATGGGCGTTCCCGACAGCCTGAATGCGGCTCAGGGCGTGTTTGTCTGGGAAGGACAGGAAAATGACGGCAACGGCAACTATGTCCGGAAGAAGTATCTGTATGTTGCCGACACCGGAAACTCGAGAATCGTCATTTTCAATGGCGACGGCAGCTTCTCCCGCATTGTTGAGCAGCCCTCCTCCGAGGTGTTTGAGACGGGCGAGCTTTACGATCCCGTTGCAGTGGCAGCAGACAGCGCAGGAAGAATCTATGTCGTGTCCAAGACCACTTATCAGGGCGTTATTTCCCTGACGAGCGACGGAGATTTCTCCGGATACATCGGCGCACAGAAGGTTTCCTACTCGGTTCTGGAGATGATCTGGAGACGCTTCCAGACCGCAGAACAGAGAGCTGCGTCGGTCAAGAATGTATCTACCGAGTACAACAACATCGACATTGATGATGAAGGCTTTGTTTACATCACCTCCAATGCCATCCAGGAAGATAACCTGATTTCCGCCATCAACGGTGGCGATGTCGGATACGCTCCCGTCAAGAAGCTGAATACCGCCGGAAACGACATCATGAGACGAAACGGCTTCTTCATCCCCGCAGGCGAAATCAACTTCAGGGGTTCCGCAACGGCATCCGACGATCAGATTTCCGGTCCGTCCTCCATCGTGGATGTGGCGCTGGGTCCGGAAGGAACCTGGTCCATCATCGACGACAAGCGTTCCAAGGTGTATACCTACGACGATAACGGCGAACTGCTCTTCGTCTTCGGTGACACGGGTACGCAGATGGGTAACCTGCAGAAGGTTGTCGGACTGGTATATCAGGGAACCAAACTGCTGGTTCTGGATTCCCAGACCGCATCCTTTACCGTCTACAAGACTACCGCTTACGGCGATCAGCTTTTGACGGCGATCAAACACAACAACGACCGTCAGTACAGTCTGGCAGAAGACGACTGGAATGACATCCTGAAGAGAAACAACAACTTCGACGCGGCCTATATCGGACTCGGTAAAGCATATTACCGCAGTGGCGAATGGGAAAAAGCGATGGAGTATTTCAAGCAGGCATACGACACCGAAAACTATTCCGACGCTTTCGGCAACTGGAGAAAAGAATGGGTCGAGAAGTGGATCTGGACTATCCCGATTGTGGTGATTGCCTTTATCCTGGTACTCTACTACTTCTTCAAGTATGCAGGCAAGGTCAATAAGAGAGCGGCAACTTCCGGTAAGAAGAAGACCTTCAAGGAAGAGGTTCTCTACTGTACGCACCTGATCTTCCATCCGTTTGACGGATTCTGGGATCTGAAACACGAAAAACGAGGTTCGGTCAGAGGCGCGCTCCTGATTTTGTTCCTGGCAGTTGTATCCTTTGCATATCAGGCCATCGGTCAGGCGTATATCTTCAATCCCCGGGGCGGTTATTCCAGCATCATTGCACAGCTTACCGGACTTCTGCTTCCCCTGCTTCTGGGTGCGACCGCAAACTGGTGTCTGACGACCCTGTTTGACGGCGAAGGCAGCTTCAAGGATATCTTCATTGCCCTTTGTTACAGCCTGACGCCGATTATCCTGTTTGTCCCTCTGTCGACCCTGCTGACTCATGTAGTAACCAATTCCGAGGCCGGATTCATCAGTCTGATGCTTGGCATTTGCTATGTCTGGGTTGGAATGCTGATCTTCTTCGGCACCATGGTTACGCACGATTACTCGCTGGGCAAGAATGTCATCACTCTGTTGGGTACCATTCTGTGCGCTTGCGTCATTATGTTCGTTGCAGTACTGTTTTCCAGCTTGATGGTTAAGATGGCTTCCTTCGTTTCGAACCTCATAACCGAAATAACCTACAGAATGTAACGGAAAGGAGTACAGAAACAGATTTATGAAAACAAATTTATTTAGCAGAAATACAAGAATCCTGTCCATGCTTCTTGTTCTCCTGATGTTGCTCGGCACATTGTCTATGCTGCCCGTTTTCGCCACCGAATCCGATGGCGAAACGGGTGGGGACTCGGGTGAAACTTCGGTCGAGGATCCCGATACCGGTGAAGAAGAGCTTCTCACCGTATCCGATGCCATTGCGACCTATCTTACAACCGAGTATGAGAGCCGTGAGGATAAGCTCGCAACCATGAAGAAGATGCTCAGCAAGGGTGAGTACGATCTGTACTGCGACCCCTACACCGGTGAGGTTGCCGTTCAGAATACCACTACCGGGCAGATTCTTCTCACTAACCCCTATGATGTGGCTTCGGTCAATACCGACACCGTCAAGGCAAACCTCCTGTCTCAGCTTTCGGTGACCTTCGAGGATATTGCCAACAACGGTCAGGTCCGTACCATGAACAGCTACACCGATGCGGCTGCCAACGGTCAGATCAGCGTGAAAAACATCAAGAACGGTATTCGTATCGAGTATACGCTGGGTAAGGAATCTTCCAAAAAGCTGATGCCCTACTGGATTGAGGGTTCCCGCTTTGAGGTGATGATCCTTTCCAAGATTACCGACGAATACTACCGCAACAAGGCGATCTCCTTCTACACCCGTCAGGACTCCAATGCGATTCAGCAAGAAATTGATAAAGGTAATGCGGGATATGAGAGCGTCCTGAGCTCCATGCAGACCAACTACACCTGCACCAAGTCCACCTATTCCAAGCTGGGTGTGACCCCGATGTATGATGAAACCAGAACGGGCGCTAACGGCGAAACCGTATATGTTACCCATTTCACCAATGTCCAGGGTAATGTAGAGGAACACGAGTACCGGATGTCCGACAATCTGGTCATCTATACGGTCAACAGCGATGTATCCTCCTCCGAGAAGCAGTCCAACATCATGGAGGGTTATGTCAAATCCTACTGCCCCGACTACAACTACGAGCAGCGGGATTACGATATCGAGCTGACCGGCTACACCGGCGACGAGGCTGCAAACGCAACCTTCCGTATGGCTCTGGAATACTTCCTGACCGACGACGGATTTGAAGTCAGCCTTCCCGCCAACGGTATCCGTTACGATTCGGACGCTTACCGTCTGAAGTTCATCACCGTTCTCCCCTATATCGGATCGTCCTCCGGCGATTTCCCGGGCTACACCTTTGTACCCGACGGATCCGGTGCCATCATCCGGAATGAGGACATTATGATGGAGGGCAGCGGATACGCCATCAACGGTCGTGTTTACGGACCCGACTTCGCATACCATACGCTGGATTACAACGGCAAGTCCGAAATCATGCGGATGCCTGTCTTCGGCGTAATTGAGAATACCGGTATTCCTTTTGAAACCGGTGAAACCGAAATCGTTCCCGCAATCGATCCCGACACCGGAGATTACATCCGGGACCTGCTGACCGGCGAGATCATCGCCCAGAAGTGGACGGTTACCGAAGATGAGGTTGAAACGGTCATCGACCAGTACGGCGACCTTGTTATGTACCGTCTAAAGGATGAGGAAGGCAAGTATGTGGACGAGGATGGCAACAAGATCGACATTCAGCTGGAAAAGGTTACAGTCTCCGGCACGGACACCTATTATGTCCTCAATGCAGACGGAACCAGAGCCGATCTGACAACCCCCATCTATGACTACACCTATGAGCCTCAGGGCTACTTCGCTATCATTGAAGAGGGTGCGGCACTCTGCACCATTACCTCCAACCACGGCGGCGGTGTAACACATAAGTACAATTCCGCTTATGCTACCGTATATCCCGAAAGCTCGGATACCTACAATCTGTCGGATGCCATCTCTGTTGGCGGCAACGCAGAGTGGACGGTTGTCTCCGAGAGAAAGTACACCGGACTGTTCAAGATTCATTATATCCTGATCTCCGATTACGAGGGAAGCAAGTATGAAGCGTCCTATGTAGGCATGGCAAAGGCGTACCGTGACTATCTGGAAGCCAACGGAACGCTGAGCGCACTGACCGATGTGGGAACCGATATCCCGCTGTATATCGAATCCTTCGGTATGATTGAGACAGAGGATGTAATCGCCACCATCCCCGTATGGGTTGATACGGCGCTGACCACCTTTGACGATATCAAGACCATGTATTCACAGCTCAGTGAGAGCGGAGTCTCCAATATCAACTTCCGTCTGAAGGGCTTTACCTCCGGCGGTACGATCTGGGCAGTTCCTCCCACAACGGTGAAGTTTGAGAAGGTCATCGGCGGTAACAGCGGTTATAAGGAACTGCTGGCTGAGGCAGAAGGTAAATTCGGAATCTTCCCGGAATTTGACTTTGCCAATGCATGGGGATCGTCGACATTCGACGGATTCAGTTACAGCAATCAGACCGTCCGTACCATTGACGACCGTTACGCCAATAAGCGTGCATATGATGCAACCTACCAGTCCTTCCAGTATGTCGGTGCCTGTGCGGTTTCCCCCAGCGCATACAGCGATATGTTCGAAAAGTTCTCGAAGGCACTGGATAAACTGGGATACGACGGTATTTCGGTATCGACACTGGGTACCGACCTGAACAGCGATTTTGACGAGGATGAGCCTTACAACCGTGAGGACAACAAGGAGTTCACCATTGAACTGCTGAACTCGCTGTCCACCAAGTACGGCAACCTGATGGTCGACGGCGGTAATGATTACAGCTGGGCATATGTCAAGCATATCCTGAACGCCTCGCTGGACAGCTCCCGTTATTTAAGAGCCAGCCAGTCGATTCCCTTTATGGCGATCGTTCTGCACGGAAGCATTTACCTTGCCGGAACGCCTACCAATATGGAGGGCGACATCGACTATGAGATTCTGAAGATCATTGAGAACGGTGCATCTCCTTACTACACCCTGTCTTATCAGAATACGGCAGAGTTGAAGGAAAACAGACGCTTGAATCAGTACTACTCGGTAGACTTCAAGATCTGGTTTGACGAGTTGGTTGAGACCTATTCCCTGCTGAATGATGCTCTGAAGGATGTTCAGACCTCTCAGATCGACGATCATCAGTACCTGTTCGGAACAAGGTTCTTTACCGATAACGAGCAGAAGGAATACGACGAAGAGATTGCCGAAGCTCTTCTGATCTATCAGACCGAAAGAAACGCAGCCCTTGCCAAGGCGATTAAGGATGCGGTACGCACCGGATTCGTCCTGCCCGACGGCTATGAGTTCACAAACGATGAAAACGGTGATTTGATTGTACCCGAAGGCTTTGATATGGAAAGCTTTGAGTATGACGCTTTCGAGGATACCTATGTTCCGTCTGTTGATACGACCATAGACGATTACAGCATCGTTTACGAGCGTTACGAAAACGGAATCATGTTCATTCTCAACTATAACAGCTTCAGCGTTACGGTTGAGCTGAACGGTCAGACCTACACCATCGGCGCATACGGATTTGTCAAGCTGGCAGCTGACGGAACCGTTACGCTGGAACACTAAGAAAGGAGTGAGCGAACATGACTAATGCACAAACGACTCTGCAAAAAGCGGCGCCCAAGAAGCAAAAGACCCGCAAGGTCGCTTCGCTGGACAAGAAGAAAGCCCGCGCCGGATGGTTCTTCATTGCTCCTTTCCTGATCGGTTTCGTTCTGATCTATCTGCCTGTCATTTTCAACTCCATCCAATCCAGTTTCTTCTCTATCCGTCAGGGTAGGCTGAATCAGTTTATCGGACTTGAAAACTACAGCTACGCGCTGTTTACGGACACATCCTTTGTAACAACACTGGTAAGCGGTCTGAAACAGTTGGTCATTGACATTCCCGCCATTGTCATCTTCTCGCTGTTTATGGCAGTTCTGCTGAACCAGAAGATGATCGGACGCGCGGCATTCCGTGCCATCCTGTTCGTCCCCGTTATTCTGTCTACCGGTTTGATTTCGCAGATCGAGGCTGAGAACACTACGCTTAGCTCCAGTATGCAGAGCGGAATCAACTCCGGAGCGGAAAATTCGGGAAATACGCAATCCGCAAGCGATAT
>JBJDZJ010000164.1:0-7241 GCA_051867915.1 Eubacteriales bacterium | reverse complement strand
GATTTGTCCCCGATGAGGTTCCGGCTCACAGCGTATCCCGACAGGGCGGTCAAGACCGTTTTTCATCATCCTTATAAATTGTAAGAATATGTCGGCAGCCAAGGAAGTGGGGGCGCGGGGGAGGAAACTTCGGCGTTTGAGATGGTTCCTCCCCCGCGATTTCTTAATATAGACTTTTTCAATCTCTCTGATATAAGGTACAATTTCTCTGACGAGAAATTGGATTTAATCCTTTTTCCGACTTTCTCCGCGTGGAGAAAGTCTCGCAAAGAGACGCTCAGGGGAAGAACTCAAAGTTCTTCCCCTGAGAACCCCCATCTCCTATGTGATCGGCGTTCCGCCTCCCATGACAGAGGTGAACTCTCTTTCCCCCACGCTCGGATTTGTTCCCTCGGAGTCTTTGGCTCGCCGAGCCTCCATCTCCGAAAGAGGTTTTTCCGCAGGATGGCGGAAGGAGTCGGATCACGGTGAAGTCTCCCTCCCCCACGCTTGGATTTGTTCCCTCGGAGTCTTTGGCTCGTCGTGCCTCCATCTCCGAGGGAGGTTTTTCCGCAGGATGACGGAAGGAGTCGAATACGGCGAACTCTCTTTCCCCCACGCTCGGACTTGTTCCCTCGGAGTCTTTGGCTCGCCGTGCCTTGCCGACAGGGGGCAGGGGCGGCGGCAATCTTTTTCTTCCCAACCCGAAACCTTACAAAAATCGGTTGACAAAGGTCGGAAAAAATGCTATACTTATGTCAACGGCCCCGGACGAACGGGGCAATTGAAAAACCGTTGTCCGACAGACATTTTTCGGGAAAGGCAGGCTTATTGTATGATAAAAGTTACCGTTTACAACGAATTCCGGCACGAAAAAACCGACGAGGCGGTCAAGGCGATCTATCCGAACGGCATTCACAATGCCATCGCCGACTTTCTGCGCTCCGACGAAATCAGCGTTCGCACCGTCACTCTGGACGACCCCGAGTGCGGACTGACCGAAGAGGTCCTCTCCGACACCGATGTCCTGATCTGGTGGGGACACATGGCGCACCACCTGGTTCCCGACGCCGTCGCCGAACGGGTACGGGATCATGTTCTCAAGGGCATGGGCTTCATCCCCCTTCATTCGGGACACCATTCCAAGCCCTTCCGTCTGCTGATGGGCACCACCTGCAATGTCAACTGGCGTGAGGACGGCGACTTCTGCCGCCTGTGGATCTGCGACCCCTCTCACCCCATCTGCAAGGGACTGAACCGCTACATTGAGATTCCCCACGAAGAGATGTACACCGAGCCCTTCGGCATTCCCGAGCCCGATCAGCTTCTTTTCATCGGCTGGTATGACAGCGGCGAAGTCTTCCGCTCGGGCGTCTGCTACAAGCGGGGATACGGCAAAATCTTCTACTTCCAGCCCGGTCACGAAACCTATCCCACCTACTATCTGCCCGAGGTTCAGACCGTCATCCGCAATGCGGTAAAGTGGGCGGTTCCCGATCTGCGGGTTCCCGAGCTGATCTGCCCCTGGGTTCCCAGAATCACCCCGAGAGAGGGCTGAGCAACCCGATTTTCTTTCCGAAGCAGGAAAGGCGTGCCGCAATCAGAGTCAGTCCCGCCGACTTTGAAAGATTCCGTAAGGTCAGAATAGCATAAAACATCGGGAAAGGGGTGTCACAAAGGACTCTTTGCGATGCCCCTGCCAAAAAGCAAACAGAAGAGAGCGGAAGGAGAATGAACGATGAAAAAACAGAAAAAGGCTCTGCCGATTCTGTCCGGTTTTTTTAAACCTGAAACATCCTTTGGTCTTGACTGCCTGAAAGTACTGATCTATGACATTCTATGGTTCCTGCCCTATTCGATGGGAGACCGGTTCCGGAAATGGTCTTCGCTCCCCGCCTCTGTCATAATATGGATATCCTGCCTGATTCTGCTGGTTCTTCTTCCCTTTCTGCACACCCGTTGGACTTCCCATCTGGCGGTGGGTCTGGGGATGGGCCTGACCGTCGGATACATCGGAGAGATCACTTGCGGCGAGCGTTTCTGCGCCGGATTTCATATCATCGGTTTTCTTTTCTTAGGGCTCTTTTCTTTCATCATCCAGTGTTTCCCTCTCCTTATCGCCTTCCTTTGCCGCCGACTCCACGCCCGTCGCACCGCTCAAAAGGAATCTCCGTAAAAACGGCACCGTCAAGCAAAAAGGACGCTCTCCGAAGGCGCCCCTCAAACAATGCCGACCGCCGGCTACCCGAAAACGGGTACCCGGCGGTCTTTTTCTGTTGCTTCAAGGCGTTAACTCTGAAAGCTCGCATCCGCCCCACTCCACCAGCACGAAGCCTTCACGGGCAGGGGTCTCGACGGTCTGGGCAGGGATGTCCGCGAACTCGTCACTGCCACGGTATGCCATGAACACCCGAATCACGCTGTCGGGCTGAGGCGACACGGTCAGCTTTGCCCGATCGGTGTAATCCTCCCCGCAGAAGCGGATGAGATTGTAGGCGTTCCCCTCCATCCGGGGAAGCCAGTATTCGATGAATTCCTCGTATTCGGCAGGAATCAGCCCCAATTTGGGGAGCATTTCCCGCAAAAATGCCTCAGTTTCGGCGCCGGGGACGCAGAACCCTTCGGTCAGGGCAAGCCCTTCCCGCATCTGACCCTCCCAGAACAGGTAGGGATAGGTCTTCCCGTCGGCCGCAGTCAGCGTTCCGTCGGGGGATGCCGTCACCGTCCAGCCCTCGCCGTAATCGGGATCGGTCGTCAGCAGTTTCCCGTCAAACTCCAGCTTCACCGAGACTTGGGTCTGGGATTTAGGATAGAGGTAGATCACCGGCTTTTCCGGGGCAGGCGGATCCGGTTGCAGGCAGCAAACCGAAGCCGGCTCCCGGATGACTCGGCTGTATCCGACCGTCTGCTCTTCCGAAGAATCGGAAACGGCAGTACGCTCCCCGCTTTCTTCCAGAATCTTCGACTCCGCCGCTTCCACATAGACAGAATCGAAAACACAGAGGTCGGAAGGATCGCAAAGCACGAGAATGCCGATGCTTTCCCCGTCAGCCCGAACATATTCGCCGATGAATCCGTCCTCTCCTACATATTGAACATGGAGAAGAAGGGTTTCGGTACATTCGGTCAGGGGCGCTGTCGGGGAGGCGGTGCCGACCGTGGAAGAACCGATCCGCCCGCCTGTTGCGGTTGGATCACCGACGGGTTCGTCGCAGGCGGTCACAGACAGCGGCAGAATTGCCGTCAGAAGAAGGGCCGCCATTTTCGTCCTCATTTTCATATCAATTATCCTTTCATCCTTTTATCCAAGCTCGCATCCGCCCCACTCCACCAGCACGAAGCCTTCACGGGCGGGGGTCTCGATGATCTGGGCGGGGATGTCCACGAACCCGTCACTGCCACGGTATGCCATGAACACCCGGATCACGCTGTCGGGCTGAGGCGACACGGTCAGCTTTGCCCGATCGGTGTAATCCTCCCCGCAGAAGCGGATGAGATTGTAGGCGTTCCCCTCCATCCGGGGAAGCCAGTATTCGATGAATTCCTCGTATTCGGCAGGAATCAGCCCCAATTTGGGGAGCATTTCCCGCAAAAATTCCTCAGTTTCGGCGCCGGGAACGCAGAACCCTTCGGTCAGGGCAAGTCCTTCCCGCATCTGACCCTCCCAGAACAGGTAGGGATAGGTCTTCCCGTCGGCTGCGGTCAGCGTTCCGTCGGGGGAAGCCGTCACCGTCCAGCCCTCACCGTAATCGGGATCGGTCGTCAGCAGTTTCCCGTCAAACTCCAGCTTCACCGAAACCTCGGTCTCGGACTCGGGATAGAGGTAGATCACGGGCTTTTCCGGGGCAGGCAGATCCGGATCGCAGGCGGTCATGGGCAGTATCAGCAGCAGGGCGGTCAGCAAAGCAATTGGTCGTTTCATGGGGATCTTCCTTTCTTTTGGTCGGTTTATTTTTATTGGGTTCTATCTGTTATACAATTCAGAAGTTAAAATTCCTTCCCGTTTTCCGAAACAATTTTCAAAATTTCCGATGTCGGCAGGTTGACGCCATTGCATCGGTTTATAGGAAAAGGAACCGGGGGAGGCTTTTTCGAAAAAGCCTCCCCCGGATTCGACTCTGTCATTTTATTCCGATCCCTTGCGGGTCAGCACCACCCATACGGTTTTGAACATGATTTTTATGTCCAGAAGCAGGGACCAGTTGTCGATGTACCAGGTGTCCAGCTTGACCACCTCTTCAAAATCGGTGATATCCGATCTGCCGCTGACCTGCCAGATCCCGGTCAGTCCCGGCTTCATGGAAAGTCTGCGCTTATGATGGGGACTGTACTGCTCGTATTCCTTCAGCGTCGGCGGACGGGTTCCCACAAAGGACATATCGCCCTTCAGAATGTTCCAGAATTGGGGAAGCTCGTCGATGGAGGTTCTTCGGATGAATTTTCCCACCTTTGTAATCCGGGGATCGTCCTTCATCTTGAACATATGTCCGCTCATTTCGTTTTGTGCCATCAGTGCCGCCTTGCGCTCCTCCGCATCCCTGTACATGGAGCGCAGTTTGTATACATTGAAGACCCGTCCGTTCTTGCCCATTCTCTTCTGTTTGAAAATCAGGGGACCCGGAGACTCGATCAAAAGCGGAATCGCCGTGATCAGAATGATGGGTGCCGACAGGACGGAGCCGACCAGCCCGATGACAATATCCATGAGCCGCTTGACCGCCAGCGCCCACGGGTTGTGACGGGCTAAGCTGAAGGTCAGAAGGGGCTTGCCGTTCAGCGTTTTGAACTCACGGTTCAGGTTCAGAACGCCGTCCGCCGTCAGATTCTCCACAATGGCGGCATTCAGATGAATCACCGTACCCATGGACTGGATCTCCTCCAGATAGGGGCGCAGGGTGATTCCGTCGTCATAGGGAATGTCTACATAGACCTCGTCCAGAGATTCGGTTCGCACCCAATCCAGAAAGGTCTCAAATCCCGCCTTGACGGGAACGCCCGACACAAATTGCGCATCGGCATCTGTCCCCCCGGCGTCCGAGCCGTCCGCCGATTCTCCGCCTTCTGCGGCGGCTTTTGCAGAAGCCGCTCCCACAGGGGCGAAGGAGAGCCTGCTGTCCAGCAGTGCAACGCCTACAATCTTGCGGTTCCAGTGGGATTTCAGGGCTCCGATCAGTTCCGGCGCCCGATCGGAGACGGTAATCACGCCGGTCAGAGTCGAAAAACGGGTCTTGTACAATCCCCGCAGAATGGGACGAAGCAGGAGCAGTCCCAAAAAGGAAAAGACCGTATAGGTGATACAACAGCTTCCGAGCAACCGTCTCTGCTGTCCCAGGGGGCTTTTGGTCAGAATCGCCAGCACCGAGAACATCACCAGCATGATCGTCCCCACCGCCAGACGCTCGGCAGGCAGACGGTACATCCCCTTTTGCAGGAGGTCCCGATTGCCCGAGAACAGGGCGATGTCCAGAATGTAGACCATCATATAGATGGCCGCAAGAAGGGAAAAGTCACCCGGGGTGAGCGCCGGCGTGATCTGACCGAAAATCGCCTCATGAAAGGCGAATGTCGCCAGAATACTCAGGCCGACAAACAACAGTGTGGTCAGCGATACAAAAACAGCCTGTAATTTGGATTTGGAAAGCATTTGACATACCTGCCTTTGGTAGCAAAACGGTGGTTGATTGGGAAAGGGTCTTCATGCCGTTCGCATTTGCCCGATCCGAAGCACGGAAGCGTCAGTTGTCCTCCGCCTGTTTTTTCACGATAAAGTTCCAGCTGTCGGCACACATGGTGTCCACATCCTTCTCGGCAGTCCAGTGAAGAAGCTCTTCTGCCTTCTTCGTGGATGCAAAGCAGGTGGCAATGTCGCCGGGACGGCGGTCCGTGATCTTATAGTTGACCTTCACGCCGCTGGCCTTCTCAAAGGCATGAACCAGCTCCAGAACCGAGGTCCCCTTGCCGGTGCCCAGATTGACGGTCAGAACACCCTTGTGTCCTTCCAGATATTTCAGCGCAGACAGATGACCCTTGGCAAGATCCACCACATGAATGTAGTCCCGGACGCCGGTTCCGTCGGGGGTGTCGTAATCGTTACCGAAGACCGACAGACAGGGCAGCTTCCCTGCGGCAACCTTGCAGATGTAGGGCATCAGATTGTTGGGAATTCCGTTGGGATCCTCGCCCAAAAGCCCGCTTTCATGGGCGCCGATGGGGTTGAAGTAGCGCAGCAGTGCCACCGACAGCTCGGGGTCTGCATGGCAGAGATCCTTCAGCATGATCTCCTGCATGAATTTGGTCTGCCCGTAGGGGTTGGTGGCAGAAGTGGGCATATCCTCGGTGTAGGGGGCGATGTTGTTCATGCCGTAGACCGTTGCGGAGGAGGAGAAGACAAACCGCTTACAGCCGTGGGCACGCATGACATCCAGAAGCACCAGAGTGCCGATCAGGTTGTTGGAGTAATACTCCAGCGGCTTTGCGACGCTCTCGCCCACCGCCTTGAGTCCCGCAAAGTGGATGACCGCATCAATGTCGTTTTCGGAGAAAATCTTCTCCAGCGCATCCCTGTCGCAGACATCGTTTTCGTAGAATTTGGGGCGAATACCCGAAATTTTTTCAATTTTATCCAGCGTTGTGATCTTGGAATTCACCAGATTGTCTACAATCACGACTTCATAGCCTGCCGCCTGAAGTTCGACCACCGTATGGGATCCGATAAATCCCGTTCCGCCTGTTACCAGAATCATATCATTTACCGCCTTTCCGTTCCTTCCGGTCATAAATCCGACCGCATAGTTTTCGATTATTATATCACATAAATGCTCAAAGGTCAATAGGAAATTCAAACAAATTTGTATGCAAAGAAGTTTCCGTCGCCTGTCGGGACGGCTTCGCCGTGATCCGACTCCTTCCGTCATCCTGTGGAAAAACCTCCTTCGGAGATGAAGGCTCGGCGAGCCGGAGACTCCGAGGGGACAAATCCGAGCGTGGGGGAAAGAGAGTTCACCTCTGTCATGGGAGGCGGAACGCCGATCGCATAGGAGATGGGGGTTCTCAGGGGAAGAACTTTGAGTTCTTCCCCTGAGCGAGTCTTTCGGAGCCTTTCTTCTCGTAAAGAAAGGCGGAAAAAAGATAAAATCCAATTTCTCGTCAGAGAAATTGTTCCTTATGATCGTGGGAAAGTTTATTTAGATATTGTCCGTATTGCGAGGGCAACCGCAAGCGCTGTGCCCTTGCGCTGAACCATCTCAAACGCCGAAGTTTCC
>JBJDZJ010000163.1:0-7257 GCA_051867915.1 Eubacteriales bacterium | reverse complement strand
GGTTCGAGTCCCCGAGGGTGCACCAGCGGCTGGTTGCCGCATCGGTATCGCATTTTTGGATGCGATACTTTTTTGTTTTCCACCCGGGGAGCTGGTTTGGTATTTCAGACGGGTGAAATTCCCTTTACATTCGTGGGCGGATTTCCGGTAAAGTAGCTCAGCCTTGAGAGCAACGGACTCTTCATCATGTGGGTAACCCAATGCTGCGCATTGGCAGGGGTTCGAGTCCCCGAGGGTGCACCAGCGGCGGGATGCCGCACCGGTATCGCATTTTTGGATGCGATATTTTTTTGTTTTCCGAGCGTTTGTGTAAATTCTTCTATCGAACGGAACTGAAAATTCTCTTGCCTTCCATGTCGGAAGAGCAAGGGGATTTTTTATCGTCGGAGCACACGGAGCAGACGAAACCAAGCATGTTTCTTTTTCATTTCGATTCTGATGAAAAGCAGTTGCACATCTGCTTTTTTTAGCCAAGTGACAAATACCAAGTACCGGAGATACGGACGAAATTTATCTCGCAAGTTGTTGTTTCCTCTTCGCTGACCATCGAAAAGGAGATGCAAGCGGTGTCACCGTCTCGCTTGTAACCGGCAAATTTAGGCTTGGATGACGAAGCATTATCCATGAGAGCGTCTGTCGGGATTATTGTCAAAAGGTCTTCTGCCGACATTCCCGTCAAGCTCATAATAAATTCTATGCTCTGTGCCGTTTCCGGTTCAATACATTCCAGTACGGTGTCAATATCCTTATCTTTTAATCCTGTTATCATTTTTTGATACTGTTGGAAACGGCGAATTACTGTACCAAATGAAAGCCCCTGTGCAAAAGCACAAAACCACCGATAGTATAGAAGCTATCACAGCTATAATTATTTTCTTTTTCTTGTGCTTTTCTTTGCTCATATCTATTCACCTTTATATACAGGCTCCGGTCAGATATTTTGATCGGAGCCTGTGTTTTTAGATTATTCGGTTCTAAATGCAATAACGGGATCCTTCTTTGCGGCTTTCTTTGCGGGGAGCAGTCCGCCGATGATGGTAATTAAAATACTGATTGCGATAAGAACTATGGAAGAAGTTATGGGCAACTGTGCTTCAAGATCTGCAAGTCCGCTCAACTTTTCGATAATGGAGTTGATTGGTATAAGCGCCAGCAATGACACACCGATACCGAGAAGCCCTGCACAGCATCCGATGATAAAGGTCTCCGCATTGAATACCTGCGAAATGTTACGCTTGGATGCACCGAGCGCACGGAGAATTCCAATCTCCTTTGTGCGCTCCATAACCGAAATGTGCGTGATGATTCCGATCATAATGCAGGAGACAATCAGAGAAATCGCCACAAATGCAACCAGTACATAGGAAATGCCGTTGATGATCGTTGTAATGGAGGAAGTCAGCATTGCCACATAATCGGTATAGGTGATACGGGTATCTTCGCTTGCGGTTTCATTGTACCTTTCGATACAAGCGGCAATCGCATCCTTATTCTCAAAGCTGTCGGAATAAATGCTGATAGATGCAGGGGCGTCATAGCTGACCTTGCCAAAGGCTTTCAGATTATCCTCATAGGAGGAGCCGGCAACATATTCATCATATACTTTCAGCAAGATTTCCCGATCGGGCTCACCTGCAAGCCACCCGTCAAGTGCGGCTGCCATGGCGGTTTCATCCATTGCCATAGTGACGGCAGCCCTTCCGCTTTGATCTGTCCCGGTACTGCCGTTTGATGAGGTGTAATACATCATCAGTTTGTAGAAAGAAGCTTTTTCGGAAATGCCGAGAGAGCTTAAATACGCTTTTGCATCATTTGCTTTCGCTTCGTTATCCGGGGACTCGAATCTCATACCGGTCAGCACATTGATTTCGTCATTCGCTTCCTGTGCTTTGATAACGGCACTGTCATTTGTACGGTCGATGACATAGTTCGTGAGTTTGGATGTATATGCGGCAGAGGTGGAAATGCTTGCGTTAGCGGCATCTTCTTTCGGGCGGATGATGCCGGTGATTTTCAGTTCTACCGCATTTGCAAGCAAATCTTCTTCGTTCAGCGTGATGTCGTCGATATAAGTAAATGTGCCGTTTTCTTTTTGAATATAGTGATCGCATGCGGGAACAAGATAGAAGGTGTGACCGCAAATATCTTCATAATCAAAGCAGATCTCGTCCGCATTCTCGCCGTTTTCAATTTTCCTGACTGCCGCTTCATACTGTTCTTCCGTAATCAGACCCAACTGATAAAGCGTTCCGGCAGAAATGCCGTTGCTCTCATTCAAAACGAGGACGATCTCATTGTATTCCTCCGGCCAGCTGCCGTACAGAACATCATAGCTGTCGGTAATCACCTGACTGACGGTATTGCCGTCCGATCCTGCCATAAGCTCGGAAAAATTGGCGGCACCGGAGGAAGTACCGCCGCCGAGAGCCATCGAGCCTTGCAGTTTATTCAGAATGCCGACCTGTCCGTTATTTCCGACCGTCGGAGAAGAATTCCCGACTTCAATATCGCTGTCGATCAACTTTCCGTTTGCATCGTAAGAATAGACGCTGAAATTCACATCATAGGTGTAAACGATCCCGTTTTCACCGAGATACTGACGGATTTCACTGTCGGGATCGTCCAGATACTTTTTGAATTCCGTCAGATTGTTTTCCACGATATTTGAGGATATCTTTTGGCTGGTTTCGATATTTTTATAATCCGCATAAACACCGTTCAGGGTTTCACTGCTTGGCTTGTTCTCATCCCGTCTGTTTCCGACGATTTCACCCCGCATGCCCATAACGCCCGAGATATCGACGGTTTCACTGCTGATCGTAATCGGATAGGACGCCATGGTGTCTTTCTGAACATCGGCAATATAGGCGTTCATGCCCGTAGAAAGGGCAAGGATCAGGGCAATGCCGATGATGCCGATGGAACCGGCGAAGGATGTCAGCAGGGTACGGCCTTTTTTGGTGCGCAGATTGTTGAAAGAAAGGGACAGAGCCGTAAAAAACGACATCGAAATTTTCTTGTGCTTGATTTTTTGTCTTGATTTCCCTTCTTCTTTATAAGGGTTGGTATCACTGACTATCTGCCCGTCCAGCAATTTCACAATTCGGGTGGAGTATTTCTCGGCAAGCTCCGGATTATGCGTCACCATAATGACCAGCTTATCCTTGGCAATTTCCTTTAACAGATCCATGATTTGCAGGCTCGTTTCGGAATCCAGCGCACCGGTCGGCTCGTCGGCAAGCAGGATATCCGGGTTATTGACAAGGGCACGGGCAATGGCTACACGCTGCATCTGACCGCCCGACATCTGATTGGGCTTTTTGTGAATGTGATCGCCGAGTCCTACCTTTTTCAGTACGGAAATCGCCCGTTGCCTGCGTTCCTTTTTGGAAACGCCGGCTAAGGTCAGTGCCATCTCCACATTGGCAAGCACGCTTTGGTGGGGAATCAGATTATAGCTCTGAAATACAAAACCGATGGAATTATTGCGGTAGTAATCCCAATCCGCATCCTTATATTCTTTTGTTGAAACGCCGTTAATGACAAGATCGCCGTCGGTATAACGGTCAAGACCGCCGATGATATTGAGCATGGTTGTTTTACCGGAGCCGCTTTGACCGAGAATGGACACAAACTCGCTCTCGCGGAATGAGATGCTGACGCCCTTTAAGGCGTCCTGCTTCCTGTCTCCGGATACATAGGTTTTTACAATGTTTTTCAGCTGTAACATAAAACTACCTCCTGTTATAGTGCGGTTAGTATAGCAAATCAAGATAAACTCCCGGACACGCTACGGTAAACCCAAGATAAACTTGACATTTTTTTAAAAATTGGTATTTGTTTATTTTGGCGTTACTTTTGTGTGCTACAATCATGAAACAGGAGGCGGTAGAATGTTTAATATTCTTGTTGTTGAGGACAACGCAGATATGCGTGAACTGTTCTGCACGGTGCTTGCCGACGGTGGCTATCATGCCATTCCGGCTTTGGACGGCATGGACGCGCTTGAAATAATGGAGAAAGAGTATATTGACCTGATCGTGGCGGATATCATGATGCCGAATATGGACGGATACGAGCTGACAAAATCCCTGCGCGACGCAAACTACGATCTGCCGATTTTAATGGTGACGGCAAAGGATCAGTTTGAGGATCTCCAAAAGGCGTTCCGGGCGGGAACGGACGATTATATGATAAAGCCCATCAATGTCAACGAGCTTCTTTTAAGGGTGGAAGCTCTGCTTCGTAGGGCAAAGATTTCCAGCGAGAAGAAAATCGTAGTCGGCGGTACGGTGCTTGACTATGATGCACTGACCGTGACACGGAACGGGGAAGAAAGCATTTTGCCGCAAAAGGAATTCTATCTGCTGTATAAGCTGCTTTCCTATCCCAACAAGATTTTTACCCGGCAACAGCTGATGGATGAAATATGGGGAATGTTCTCCGAAACAGACGAACGCACCGTGAACACGCATATCAACCGTCTGCGGGACCGATTTTCCGACTGTACAGACTTTGAAATCGTAACGGTCCGGGGTCTTGGCTATAAGGCGGTGAAACATGTTGAATAAAAAGCATCATTCCAAACTGTGGCTGCGGTTTGCCGGACTGGTCTTTGCGACTATTTTCCTGGTATTCGTTTTCATAACGCTGCTTTGGTTTACATTGTATGAACTGAATCTGATTCAGGTGGATCCCCGGGATAAACCCGCACCGATTGTCGTTTTTGCTTTGGGAAGTCTTTTGCTCGGATCGGTTATCGCTGTATATGTGGGAAAGCTGATTGTCCGCCCTGTTCAGAACATCGGAAATGCGTTTGACGAGCTTTCCAAAGGGAATTTTGAGGTAAAAGTTCCTGAAAACGAGAAGATTATGGAAATACGGGAAATGGCACAGCGGTTCAACGCCATGACCTATGACCTTTCCCATATTGAAACACTTCGCAGCGATTTCGTGGCGAATGTTTCCCACGAGTTTAAAACCCCCATTGCCTCGATCGAGGGATATGCAACCCTTTTGCAAAATCACAATCTGTCACCCGAGAAGCACGATCATTATGTGGAGAAGATATTAGAAAATTCCCGCAGGCTTACAAATCTGTCCGGCAATATTCTGATGCTTTCCAAATTGGAAAATCAGGAAACGGTCTTGGGAAAAACGGAATACCGCCTTGACGAGCAGATACGCAGGTGTATTCTGATGTCAGAGACTAAATGGTCTGCCAAAAACATTGAGTTCGATTTGGAACTGCCTCGGCAGATCTATTACGGCAGTGAATCGCTTTTGGAGCAGGTTTGGAGCAACATACTGGACAATGCCATCAAGCATTCACCTGTCGGCGGGGTGATTCATGTGAGCATTCGGCAAACGGAAACTCATCTTACGGTTGCCGTTGCCGATCACGGCGACGGAATGACCGAAGAGGTACAAAAACATATTTTCGAGAAGTTTTATCAGGGGGACAGTTCCCGCAAGGCAGAGGGAAACGGTCTTGGGCTTGCTCTTGTGAAACGGATTGTTGAACTTTGCAAAGGCACGGTAACGGTGGAAAGTTCACCGGGAAAGGGCGCAAAATTTATTATTGATTTTCCTCAAAATTAAATATAGAGTTTACCGTGAGTTTTTCTTGCTGTGGTATACTTGCCATACAGTTAAGCAGATATGCACATCAGGAGGATACCATTATGGTTTTATATTTCAGCGGAACAGGAAATTCGAGATATGTTGCAAAAAGAATTGCGGAAATCTCCGGCGACGAGATCATTTCGATCAATCAGCGTATCAAAGAAAATGATTACAGCCCTGTAAAGTCGGATCGACCGCTGGTTTTCGTCGGTCCGGTTTACGCAGGCAGACTGCCTCGCGTCATGGATGAATTCATCGGTAAAGTCAATTTCAGCGGAACAAAACAGGCATATTTTATCGGCACCTGTGCGGCTACTCCGTGGCAGACAGTCCGTTATGTCGAAAAAGTATGTGAACAAAAGAAATTTTCGCTCCTTGGTTTCAACGCTGTTGTCATGCCGCAGGGCTATATTGCAGGCGGAGGAACACAGCCCAAAGAAGTCAATGAAAAAGTTCTGAAAGAAGCAGAGCCGAAAATCGTAAAGATTGCGGAAACGATACGGGAGAAACAGATACTGCCCAAGGAACAGCCGGGCAAAGCGATTATGTCAAAGGTTCTGAATCCGATTATGTACTCGGTGATGATCAGCGCCAAGGGTTTTACCGTGACAGATAAATGTACCGGATGCGGGAAATGCGTCAATCGCTGTCCGCTGAATAATGTGAAGATCGAAAACGGCAAACCTGTATGGGGCAAAAAATGCACTCATTGTATGGCCTGTATCGCAGGCTGTCCGGCAGAAGCCATTGAATACGGGAAGAAAACACAGGGGAAGCCAAGGTATTATCTCGGTGAAAAATAAACCGTTGATTACCATTGTATGTTCCGCACCGAAAGCGAGTTCAGCAAAGAAAGTGACAATGAGGATGGGTACAACGTTGCGACGTGTGAAAAGACTAAGCTCGACGTAGGGATAACGGTAGTTGCGCAGGCGAAAAAGCACAATGCCAGAAAGCACGATGGCTACACCGAGCAGAAGTCGCATACGGAACGTGTCGAACCACATGAAATAGTCGCCGTACACCACGATATACGATACCACGAGCATCAGCACACAGATGAGTAACGCTCCTTGAAAGTCAATTCCCTTGAGCGACAGACGCTGGGGCATGGGGCAGAACGGACGGCAGAAGACGGTTTGCGTGAGCAGTACAAACAGCATGGTGCCGACAGTAAAGACATGCATCATTTGCCAGGTGAAATGATGGCCAAACCAGGCAGCAAGCCATCCGCTGCCCTCAATGGCAGTAAGCAGGATAATGTGAAGCACGGGAAAGAATACGGCAAAATCACGCCGGGGCGTAATCCAAAGCTGGATGTTGCTCATGCACTCGAACGTGCCTTGTATCTTGGCCATGCCGGCTACGAAGCATACCACCGTGAGTACCGGAATGGACTGACAATACATGGTCAGCACATTGCATACGCCAAGGACGATGGCAGAACCGCAAAGCAACTGTTTGTTGGTGAAGCGGAACTTCATGCGGAAAAGCATAGGGAAATAGACAGCCATGCCCGCAAGGGTGGCATAAAGCAGGAAAAGAACATCCTCAATCATAAAGTTGGTGGTGCCACGGATGCCTTCCAGCGCTCCAAGGTACATACCACTGCTGAATTGGAAGCAAAGGGCG
>JBJDZJ010000162.1:0-7317 GCA_051867915.1 Eubacteriales bacterium | reverse complement strand
CCCCTTTCCCCCACGCTCGGATTTGTCCCCTCGGAGTCTCCGGCTCGCCGTGCCTTTCTCTCTGAGGGAGGTTTTTTCGAAGAAGGACGGAAGGAATTGAAGCACGGTGAAGCCTCTTTCCCCCTCGCTCGGACTCGTTCCCGATGGGGTGCTTTCCGACGAACCTTCCGAAACAGCATCGGCGGAGAATCTGATGCACTCAGATTCTCCGCCGAAATTTGCCTTGATTTGAGATAAGCCGTCAACCCAGGGCAACATCCAGCGTCATCATGACGCTGAATCCGATGGCGAAAAACAGCGTTCCGATATTGGAATGCTTCCCCGCCGACATTTCGGGAATCAGTTCCTCCACGACGACATACAGCATGGCACCTGCCGCAAAGCTGAGCAGGTAGGGCAGTGCGGGAATGACAAAGCCGGCGGCGGCAACCGTCAGCAGAGCGCCGATCGGCTCCACGATTCCGGACGCCACGCCGCCCAGAAAGGCCCTGGATTTTTTCGCACCCTCCGCCCGCAGGGGCATGGAGATGATGGCACCTTCGGGGAAATTCTGAATGGCGATGCCGATGGACAGAGCCAGAGCGCCCATGGCGGTGATGTTGGATTTGCCCGCAAGAAGACCGGCGAACACCACGCCGACCGCCATTCCTTCGGGAATATTATGAAGGGTGACTGCCAGAACCAGCATGGTTGTCTTCCGGAGCTTGCTTTTCGGTCCCTCGGCCTGCTCTGCATTGCGGTGCAGGTGAGGAATCAGGTGATCCAGCAGCAGCAGGAACAGCATTCCGATCCAGAAACCGGCGACAGCCGGAAGGAAGGACCATTTTCCCATCTCCGCCGCCTGTTCAAGGGCGGGGATCAGGAGGCTCCAGACCGATGCCGCCACCATGACGCCCGCCGCAAAGCCGGACAGTGCCCTCTGAACGGGGTCGCTCATGGCTTTTTTCATAATAATGACGCAGGATGCGCCCAAAACGGTTCCCAAAAAGGGGATCAGTATTCCGATCCATGTATATTGATTCACAATGATTCATACCTCCATTCCGGAAGACTCCCGGAGGGAGTCCATTTTCATTATACCGTCCGAATCGGGATTTGTCAAGGGACATTTGCAGGATTCGACACAAAGCGGTGCGGCGTGCCGTAGGCAGAGGTCGATTCCTTTTTCGGAAGTTTTGAAGGGTTTCAGGGAACCTTTTTTCAAAAAGTTTCCCTGTCCGTTTTCTTTTCCCCTTCAAGCATACGAATATACTGCTCCGCCACACGGCCGGAGAAGCCCGAATGAAGCACGGCGAACTTCCTTGCGCCGTCGATGAGGCTATCATCGGGCAGACCGATGCTCCGTTCCTTTGCCAAGAAGCGGACAATATCAAAATAATCCTGCTGAAGAGGGGCGCCGAAGCGGATTTGCAGACCGAATCGGTCGGACAGGGAGATCTTCTCCTGCACCGACTCATTGCGGTGGATATCGCCGCCGCCCTCCCGCTCGTCGAAGGTTTCCTTGATGAGATGGCGGCGGTTGGAGGTGGCGAAAATCAGGAAATTCTCGGGGCTGGACTCCAGTCCTCCTTCGATCGCCGCCTTCAGATACTTATACTCCACCTCGAAATCCTCGAAGGACAGGTCGTCCAGGTAAAGGGCGAAGCGGTAATTCCGTCTGCGCAGGGTTGAAATCAGCCCTTCGATACGGTCATACTGTTCCTTCCGCACCTGAATCAGCCGAAGTCCCCTATCCCGATAGCGGTTGGCAAGTGCCTTGATACAGGTGGACTTTCCCGTTCCGGCATCGCCGTACAGGAGCATATTATTGGCGGGTCTGCCCTGAGTAAAGGCATCCAGATTGGCGATCATCTTCGCCTTCTGATCCGTATAGCCCCACAGATCGTCCAGTGTGACCGAAGGGAAGTGGGAAACCGGGGTGATTTTCCCTTGGGGATCCAGGTAGAAGGCCTCGCACAGGCCGAAGAGTCCGACACCCCTTTGCCGATAGAAGTCGGTCAGCACCGACAGGAAGGCGCTATCCGAATCTGCGTTTCGGAGTTTTGCCGCCAGATCGGAGATTTGTCTGCCGATTCGGACATCGGTGGGGGCATCGGAATCCTCCGGCCGATCTTTTCCTCCGACGGGGACAAAATCGCCCGACAGTCCGCCGGGGATGCGGTGGAACAGGGTGCGGATCTCTGCCGCATCCGACAGAGCGAAGGGGGTCAGGCTCCCTTCCGTCACGGCGGTTGCCCGTTCGCAGGCGATGGAATAGGGATTTTCGTCCGAGATCAGGAGGCAGGTCAGGTAGGACTGCCAGAGATTGCCCGACGGTCGATATCTTTCGCCGAAGGACAGGATGTCATAATAGTTGATTTCATTTTCCGATGCGGGAAATCCGCCATTGGCGGAAGAGCCGCATTTCTTTCCGAAAAGGTACATTTTCATTCACTTTCTTTCATTTGGAATCACAATTTCATTGGGCATGACACAAGGAAGGGGCTGTCAAAAAGTGTAGAGCGCTGTCATTATGTACATGTGTTTTCATCCGGTGAGCCTGCTGATGAAAAAGCAACCGGCGTACTATTACAGTCAAAGCTTTATTTCATGGCGGCCGATGTCCGGAAGAAGCAAGATCATCTATTGTAGGGCGGGGGCTTGCTCCCGCCGCAATAAAAAAGCAGGATCTCTTTGGCTTTTACGGATTTCGGCGGGATAATAGGAACAATTTCTCGTCTTCGCCGAGAAATTGGATTTAAACTTTTTTCCGACTTTCTCCACGTGGAGAAAGTCTCGCAAAGAGACGCTCAGGGGAAGAACCCAGGGTTCTTCCCCTGAGAACCCCCATCTCCTATGCGATCGGCGTTCCGCCTCCCATGACAGAGGTGGACTCTCTTTCCCCCAATGAAGGATTTGTCCCCTCGGAGTCTTTGGCTCACAGCGTATCCCGACAGGGGCGGGCAAATCCATTTTCTTCATTCAGGAAAAGAATGTCGGCAACCAAGGAAGTGGGGGTGCGGGCAAGCGAAAAGAGCAACCCTTTTCGCCGAAAAACTTCGGCGTTTGAGATGGTTCAGCGCAAAGGCGTAGCCCTTGCGGTTGCCCTCGCAATTTTTGCAATTTCTCAATCCCACGATTCCTTCCATTCTCTATGATATAAGGAACAATTTCTCGTCTTCGCCGAGAAATTGGATTTATTCTTTTTTCCGACTTTCTCCACGTGGAGAAAGTCTCGCAAAGAGACGCTCAGGGGAAGACCCCGGGGTTCTTCCCCTGAGAACCCCCATCTCCTATCTGATCGGCGTTCCGCCTCCCATGACAGAGGTGGACTCTCCTTCCCCCACGCTCGGATTTGTCCCCTCGGAGTCTCCGGCTCGCCGTGCCTCGCAGACAGAGCGGGCAAATCCATTTTCTTCATTCAGGAAAAGAATGTCGGCAGCCAAGGAAGTGGGGGTGCGGGGGAGGAAACTTCGGCGTTTGAGATGGTTCCTCCCCCGCAATTTCTTCCATTCTCTATGATCATAAGGAACAATTTCTCGTCTTCGCCGAGAAATTGGATTTATTCTTTTTTCCGACTTTCTCCACGTGGAGAAAGTCTCGCAAAGAGACGCTCAGGGGAAGAACCCAGGGTTCTTCCCCTGAGAACCCCCATCTCCTATGCGATCGGCGTTCCGCCTCCCATGACAGAGGTGGACTCTCTTTCCCCCACGCTTGGATTCGTCCCCTCGGAGTCTCCGGCTCGCCGCCTGCTTCCCTCTCTGAGGGAGGTGTCATCCGCAGGATGACGGAAGGAGTCGAAGCGTGGGGAAGTCTCCCGCTTTTCGGGAACTAAGGCAAGGGCAATGCTTTATTCTTCTTTTTTAGAAGTTTTTGAAGGGTTTCAGGGAAACTTTTTTCAAAAAGTTTCCCTGAGCCGTCTCCCTGAGCCGTTTCCCTGAGCCTTATCCCAGCATCCAGCCGGGATCGCCCATGGAGACATTGTCGCAGGTGATGCCGTTGCCGCCGTCGCCGAAGGTGACGGTGATCTTTTGCGCTCCTTGGGGAACCTCCACATCAATCAGCGCATACTCGCCTCTGCGGAAGACGGTCGTCCGATAGGCTTCCACGCCGTCGAAGGAAATAACGCAGTGAGCGGACGCCTCGGTGCCCATACCGTTGTCGAAAATGCAGTCGTCGATGCCCACCACAGCCACGAATCGGGTCGCTCCCTCGGGAACGGCATAGACAAAGGTTGAAGTAGCGTTGCAGGACAGACCGCTGTCGAACTTCGTACCGTTATCCGCCGTACTGCCGCCCAGCGAGATTTTATGGGCAGGTGCGGAGGGATTGTCGTTGAAGTTGGCTTCATCAAAATGGGGGATTCCCCAGCCCATGGAGCTGTTGGGTCCCGACGCAGACAGGGGATCGGCGGCGGTCAGGAGCAGATCGGGCATGGGATAGTCGATTCGTTTCATCACCTTCACGGCAAAGGAGCGGACAATGCTGCTGCCGTCGGCATAGGTACAAAGCACCCGGATCTCGGCGCTCTCGGTCAGGGTAAAGGGCTGTGTATAGACAGCGGAGATTTCGGACGGCTCACTGCCGTCGGTGGTATAGGTCAGTCTGCCGCCTTCGGGAACCGTCAGGGTCACGGTCACAATGCCGTCACCGTACTCCTCCTGATGCTCCAGCGTTGCGGGGATGAAGCGGTTGAAGGCGTAGCTGACCGCAGTTCCCTTGCCGTCACCCTCCACGATGGCAATTCGCAGGCGGCAGGTATCGGTCAGTTCAATGGGAGCGGTATAGGTCAGGGCGGTGGAGGAGGTCATGGGATCACTGCCGTCCACCGTATACTTGACCACAGCGGACGAATCGGCGGCGGTGACGGTGATGGGTTCGCCGATGGCGCCGCCGTATTGGGACAGCTCCAGCTTGGACAGTCGGACGGCATATCCGCCGCCTGCCTTTTTATCTGCCAGTTCGATGACATCGGAGGCGGTGACGGTCTTCACGGTGCAAACCATTTTGCCGTTGTCGTCGTCCCAGATTTCGGCAAACCAGACGCCCTCCCCCGTCAAAAATTCGGACAGATTCAGCCGGGGGGAAGATTTGGCTTCGGCATAAATGCCGCCCACGAACCAGACTCCGTCTGCCTGTTTGGCATAGACGGCACTCTTGCCGATTTTGCTGTCCGAGAGCACCACGGTTTGATCCCAGACGGTGGGAATGGACTTGATGAATTCCACAGCGGGGCTGTTCAGGATGTCCTCGGGATCGGTGGAAAGCACCATCAGAGGGGAGTCGATGCAGATGATGGAGCCGATCTCCATGGCGCTGTTGCAGGCAGGGGTCCAGTCGGCGTGTCCGCAGAGGTAGCGGGTGAACAGCTGGGCGGTCAGCCACTTGGCGTAGGTCTTGTAGTCGGTGGTATCGGACAGACCGATGTTCTCGATTCCCCGGACCGCTTCACGGGTCAGCTCGTTGGGATAGGTTCGGTTGAGTCCGGTGTTCTTGTTACAGCCGTGGAAGTCGATGACCATCTGCCGTTTTGCCGCCTGGGTCAGAATGTATTTTTGCAGGGCGGTGGTATTGGCGTTGGCCTCGGACCACCAGAAATCCACCTTGGCGCCGTCCAGATGGCAGTCGGACAGCAGTTTGAAATAGGCGTCCACTGCCGCTTCGGTGTCAATCTTATTCTTGCCCGAGGTACCGGAGGTGATGGCGCCCCACAGCAGTTCGTTGACGCCGACGCTGTCGCCGTACTCGCCGATGGCGGCGAGGTTCTTTTTATAATCGCTCCAACCCGGCCAGCCGTCGTCGATGATGTTGTACTCAAAGCCCAGTTTTGCCGCAGCCTCGGTATAGGCGAACATACTGTCCACCGTGGGGGAGGCATGATCGACGCCCCAGGACCAGACCGATCTGCCGGGGGTAATCCAGTCGGTATCCCCGAACAGCTCGCTGTCTGGATCGTCACACAGGGAATAGATATTGGTATTGTTCACCAGACTGTTCAGATCGGGGGCGATATTGATGAGTTTCCATGCCGAGATCAGTTCCTTGCCGTCGGTCACAGGGGTAACATAGAAGCCCGACTGGTAGGTGCAGTCGCCCAAAGCCACAAGGCCGGTACCGCCGTAGCTGTCGGAGGCGTCGCTCTCCATCAGGGCGATATAGCCGCCGTTTTTGACCACGGCGGTCAGAGGCGGCATGATCCGATCGTCGGAAGCGGCGGTGGGCTTATGGGATTCGATGACCGGCTCGTAATCCTGATTCTCCACGCCGTACCAGCACTGGGAAAGATCGGTTCTCAGGGCGAAGGTGGTATTGTCGGCGGTCAGTCTGCGGGAACTGCCCCCTTTATCGGGGAGATTGTAGCGGAAGGCTACGCCGTCATCGAACAGGCGGATCTCCAGATAGTAGAGATAGCCGTTTCTGTCCAGCGTGAACACCGCCTCGGTGTAGGAGTCGGTAACAGAGGATTGGTTGCCGAGCAGGGAGTAGGAGGTTTCCTTGACCGAGAAGGACCAATCGGTAATGGGGTCGGTGTAGTATTTATTTCGGTTCAGACTGCAGCCGATGGCGGAATCGTTCAGCCAGACGGTGCCGTCCTTATGGGTCAGATTGTAGGTCAGGGCGCCGGACTCGGTGGGAATCAGGTTGAAATAAAGGGAGCCGTCGGGAGAAAGGATACGGTAGGTTCCGTCGGCGGTTACGACCTGTCCGCCGGCCGTATCGGGTGTGACCGGGTCGCCGCCCTCCGTGACGAAAGAGGAGGTCGGCAGAACGGTGGCGGTGGTCTGCGACGGTTCCTTGGATCCGCATCCCGCAAGCAAAAGGGACAGTATGGCCGCTCCCGACAACATCAGGAGCGATCCGGGCAGTTTTTTCATAAAAAAATCCTCCGAACAAAGCAAGTGGATTCGGGAAGTCGGTCTTCCCGGGTATCTGCCCTTATTGTAGCACATCTTTCCCGTTTTTTCAAGGGACAACGGCAAGAAAAACGGTCGGGAAGGACAATTCCACAGAAAAATGCAAGCAAATCGGAGAAAAATGCAACCGTCGGGCAGACTTTTTTCGGAAAGGGCAAGCCCTTTTCGCTGAAAACTTCGGCGCTTGAGATGGTTCAGCGCAAGGCGAAGCCTTTGCGGTTGCCTTCCACATCGGAAAAAGCAAGTCCGTTTTTCTTCATTCAGGAAAAGAATGTCGGTAGCCAAGGAAGTGGGGGTGCGGGGGAGGAAACTTCGGCGCTTGAGATGGTTCCTCCCCCGCGATTCCTTCAATCTCTATGATCATAAGGAACAATTTCTCTTACGAGAAATTGGATTTATCTTTTTCCGACTTTCTCCACGTGGA
>JBJDZJ010000161.1:0-34932 GCA_051867915.1 Eubacteriales bacterium | reverse complement strand
AACCCATGTTACAGCCGTGAAAGGGCCGTGTCTTAACCGCTTGACCAACGGGCCATATGGTAGCGGAAGTCGGACTTGAACCAACGACCATTCGGGTATGAACCGAGCGCTCTAGCCAGCTGAGCTATTCCGCCATATTCGTCCGCATGGAATCCCCACGCTCGACGCTTGACCATTATAGCACATTCATTTTGACTTGTCAAGCCTTTTTTCAAATTTTTTGCAAAAAAATTCGGATGAATTTGAATTTGTTCATCGAATAGTCCTTGATTTTCCCATCGGTCTGCGCTATAATAGGATCAAGGAACTTTCCGTTTCGGAAAGCAAAAAATCAACGGTACTTTGGAGGCGATCCTTTTGCGTCGCAACATCAGGGGCGGGATTACCCTGCCCACTTCCGCCACAAAAAAATCCTATACCATAGAATCCCTGCCCGACAGCTTCGCTAACGGTCGGTACGCCCTCTCCCTATCGGAGGGAGACAGAGTCCGCATCGGCGATCCCATCGGCGCCATCGGAGAGCTTCCCATTCTGTCCCCCTTTTCGGGAACCGTTCGCTCTGACGGTACGGCGCTGTTCGTTCATGAAGACACCGATGAGGATTCCGACCGTCCCGATGATGCTCCCCTTCGGTCCTTCGGCGCCCCGGAGGGAAAGGGCGTTCTGGATCTGACTGCCGCCGAACTGATTGAAGCCGTCAGGGAGGCCGCCATTCCCTGCTACGAGACAAGAGAGCCTCTCGCCGCAAAGCTGTCCCGGGCAGAGGGAGCCGTCTATCTGATTGCCGTTGCCGCATTCGACACTCAACCCTATGTGTACACTTCTTCCGTCCTTGCGACATCGGAGGCCGACAAACTGGTAAACGGTCTGAAAATTCTGATGAGCGTCTTCGGCGTCGGGATGGGAAGAATTCTGATCTCTGCAAGGGGAAAAGAAGAAAAAGAACTTCACCGTGCAATCGGAGACTTTTCCGGGAAGATCCGGATTCAAAAGATCATACCCGCCTATCCCGCCCATCGGGAACGGCCGGTTTACTCCCTGCTGACCGGGCGGGAGCTGTCCTATAAAAGAACCCCCGAAGAGGCAGGCGTGCTGATACTCTCCCCCGCCGAGGCGGTGGCAATCGGCAATCTGTTCCTGTCCAATCTGCCCTTTACCCGTACGGCGGTCTGCATGGACGGTCCGCTGATCGGCGATCCCGGATGTCTGTGGGTTCCGGTCGGGACACGGATTTCCGATTTGCTGGAGCAATGCTTTGCCGATAAATCGGGCGTTCTGATAGAAAACGGGCTGATGGACGGCCGTCCGGTGGACAGAGATTCCTATGTCACCCCTTATACCCATTCGCTGACACTGACAGAGCCGGTTAAAACGGCGGCTCCCACCGAATGTATCGGCTGCAACCGCTGTTTCCGCGTCTGCCCCATGTACCTGTCCCCCAAGCGGATTCTGTCCGCCGACTCTGATCCGAACGCTCCGCTGGGACGAATCATCAATGCCTACCGCTCCGACCCGCGGCAAAAGCAAAACAGTCTCGGTTGTATCGGATGCGGATGCTGTTCCTATGTCTGCCCCGCAAGACTTCCCCTTCGGGACAGGATGCAGGATCTGAAAGCCGAAATTCTCGAAAAAACCGTCGGCAAGGAGGACAATAATCATGAATAAGACCCCCTCCTGCCCCATTCTTCATGGGGAGACCGACTGCAAAACCGTCAGAGCCGAAACTTTCATCGCTCTGATCCCCGCCGCCCTCTGGGCGTTCCATCAGTTCGGACTGCAATCGCTGATTCTTTCCGTCCTCTCAATGATCTTTTCCCTGCTGCTGGATCTGATCTATCAGACGGTTTTTGTCCTGCTGAATCGGCGGATGAAGGTTTCGCCCGATCTGTATGCACCCTTGATCGGTCTGCTGATCGCCTTCGCCATGCCCGTCAATGCGGCTCTCTGGCTTCTTCTCCTTTCCGATTTTGCCGCCGTCATCCTGTGCCGCAGACTGCTGTCGGGGATTGTCTCCCCCACCGCCGCCGGATGCAGTTTCGCCATGCTTCTTTCCGCCGGATACACCCTGTCCGCCGCCCTTTCCGACGGGGGACACACCGTCACTCCGCTGGATCAGCTGATGGCGGGAATCAGTCCCGATGAGTCCATACAGGATCTGATCCTCGGGAGAGCGTCCGGTTCAATCGGAGAGGTGTCCGGACTTCTGCTTCTGATCGGCGGTTTGTATCTGCTCCTTCGCAGCCACATCTCATGGGAGGTTCCCCTTGCCATCATCGTCTCCGTCGGCGGAATCGCCACCCTTTGCACTCCTTCCTCGGTTGCCTACAACATCAATATTTTCGGTCAGATTTTCAGCGGCGGACTGATTTTCGGAGCCATCTTCGTAGCGTCCGAATCCGCCTATACCCCTCTGACCACCATCGGCAAGCTGATTTACGGCGTCCTGATCGGCGCGCTCACCATTCTGACGCGCTCCTATCTGGGGTTTGACGGCATTTATCCCGCCATCTGTCTGGCAACCCTTCTGACCCCCTTAATCGACAGGCTGACCGCACCCGCCATGTTCGGCGGAAATCCCACCGTGAACCGGAATCATCCCCCCAAAAAAGAAACCCGCTCTGACGGGTAAGGTCCGCCAAAGCGAGTCCGAAAGCAAAGAAACCAGAGCAGGAGGGTCCGTTCACATGATCGAAATTTATCTGCGAAAAACCGATGCGCCTTCAGGAGAGCTTTCCGGAATCGCCCACGGGCTTCTGCGGGACCAACTGACCTTGCGGGGCTTTACCTTCATACCGAAAATCGTCAAAAACGCCTACAACAAGCCCTATTTTGAGGGAAATCCCCTGTATTTCAGTCTGTCCCACACGCCGGGAGCCGCGGCAGTCGGTCTGTCGGATTCCGAAATCGGGCTGGATTTGCAGGCGGTCCGTCCCATCTCGCCTGCGGTCATGAAGCGATTTCCCGGCAGTACCGAGAGCGATCCCCGTATCTGCACCCGCATCTGGACCGAATACGAGGCATACGGGAAGTATCTGGGCTGTGGGATTCCTATTGTTCTGCCGGAGCGGTCCCACCAATGCAAAAGCTATGATTTAGGGGAATACTTTCTCACCGTCTGCGCCGAAAGAATCGGCGATATCCGTGTGGAATGGGTATGACGGAGAGTGATAATCAAAAGATATAATCCGATAAAAGGTTTTTGAAGGGATTCAGGGGAACTTTTTTGAAAAAAGTTCCCCTGAATTCATTTTTTCTATTCTTCCTTCTCGGCATCGGGCTTTTCGCCGACCTTGACGAGAATCTTCTCCACCCGATTGTCCCTGACCTCGGTCACATGGACGGAAAGATTCTTGTATTCAAAGCTGTCCCCCTGTTCGGGAATTTTATCCAGCATTTCGGTGACAAAGCCGCCGACTGTGGTATAATCGCTGTCGAATTCCTCTTCGTCCAGCTCCATCTGATCGAAGAACTCATGAATCGACATACTGCCGTCGATCTCCAGATAGTTGCCCCGATAGATCACATCGTTTTCAACTTCGTCACCTTCGTCGAAAATCTCTCCGACGATCTGCTCCACGATGTCCTCTGCGGTCAGAATACCCAGCGTTCCGCCGAATTCATCCAGAACCACTGCCATTTCACAGCCGTTCTCCCGCATTTCGGGCAGAATCGACGAAATATCCCGGGTCATATGCACATATAAGGGCGGGGTCAGCATCGAACGAATGTCTACATCCTTTCCCTTGGTCAGGTAGGCACGGACAAACTCACGGGTAGACAGAATTCCGACAATTTTATCCATGGACCCCTCATAGACCGGAAATCTGGAATAGGTCAGCAGATCCTTATCGGCGATCAGCTTCTCAATGCCGTCCTCCAGATCATAGGCAAGGGTATCCACACGGGGAGTCAGGATGTCTTTGGCGGTCAGCTCGTTGAACTCGATGGCGGAGCGGATCAGGTTTCCCTCTTCCTCGGTAAAGCCGCCTTCCTCTTCCATTTCGTCCACAATGGTCACAAGTTCCTCTGCCGTCACGGTGGGAGCAGAAGACTTCGGAGTCCACAGCACCGACATTTTATCCAGAAGCAGTCCCACCGGTCGGATCACGGGATAGCACAGCTTCATAAAGATTCGCAGAGGGCGTGCCACTGCCAGAACCATCTTATCGCAGAACTCCATGCCGATAACCTTGGGCAGGATTTCACCGAAAATCAGCAGCAGAACCGTGACAATTACGGTAGCGACCGTCTGAGCCAGTCCTTCGGAGGCGATCAGCGATGCCGCAATCAGAGTGGCAAGGGTGGAGGTAGACAGATTCACCAGGTTGTTGCCCAAAAGAATCGCCGAGATAGCAGAGGTAAAGTGATCGGAAATATACTGTGCGGCAATCGCCCGACGGTTTCCCTCCTCCGCCGCCTTTTTGATGCGGATCTTGTTTGCATAGGCAAAGGCGATTTCAGATCCCGAAAAGAAGGCAGAAAAGCCCAGCAATACCAGAATCAGCACAATTTCAAGAGCGGTCATGCCTTCACCTCCTGAGGTGCCGAGACGGGAATATCGCCGACGATCTCCTCCAAAATATCTTCCATGGTAACCAGTCCCAAAACCTGTCGGTTCTCACCCCGTACCACAGCCATGTGGCATTTTTTCTTTTTCATTTCCTCAAATGCGGTGGAAATTCTGGTATCGGGAGACACATAGATCAGTTCCGACAAAAAGTCCTTCGGATCCACTGCCGGATCGCTTATGCGGGCAATCAGATAATCGTTGACCCGCAGAAAGTCGGAATAGCCGCCGTCCTCACCCCGGACAGGCAGACGGGAATAATCGCAGTCCAGCAGTTTTCGGTTGAGTTCTTCCCGATCTCCGTCCAACGACACCGAGAGAATACGCTCGGGCGGACAGAGAATCTCGGTCACCTTGGTATCGCAGAAATCCAGCGTATTCCGGACGATCTCGGTCTCCTCCGGCTCCAGAACGCCCTCCTCACCTACATTGTCCACGATGTCTTCAAATTCGTCTTCGGTAAAGATGGGGGCATCCTCTTTGTGGCTGAACAGTTTTTTGAGCAGTCCCGTCCCCTTGGTGAACAGCCAAGTAACCGGCTTCATGAGCTTCATGTAAATCCCGAAGGGTCTGGAGAAGAACATCGAAACGCTTTCTGCGTTCGCCTTGGAAATGTTTTTGGGCAGGGTTTCTGCCAGAATGTATACCAATACGGTAATCAGAATCGTCGAGATCACCGAACCGCTGTCGCCCCACAGATCAATGCAGATCAGGGTGCAGGTGGAGGCAGCCAGGGTATTGAACAGATTGTTTCCGATCAGAATGGCCACCAGTGCGTCATCAAATCCGTCGAGAATCTTCTCGGTACGGATGGCTCTTTTGTTTCCGCTTTCCGCCAACTGTCGGATGCGGATTTTGTTGCAGTAGGAATAAGCCGTTTCCAGTGCAGACATCAGTCCGGATAGAATAAGTAGGACAAGGATCAGATATAATCGACCGGTACTGTCGCCGTCCATATAATTTCAACTCCTTATAAATACAAAAAAGTGCGACGAAAATCCAGGGGCAGCCTTGGCATATGCAAGCCTCTGCCCTGAATTCTCATCACACTACATGATCTGATATGAATGATCCGTGCTACATAAGTGCGGGTTATCCAAAAAGAACATTCACCTCTGATTTTGCCTATTGCGATCAGTATAGCATATTCCGATCGCTTTGTCAAGTGCTTTTCCGAAAAAGTTCACGGCATCTGCCGAAATCCCGCAGATTCCTGTTTCATCATCGGAATTTCAATCCAGAAGGTGGAACCCTGACCCACCCGACTGCGCACTCCGTAATTTCCGCCGTGCATGGTCACAATGGACTTGACGATGGACAGCCCCAGTCCCGTTCCCTTGGCGGCGCGCTTATGCTCGGAATCCACCTTATAATAGCGATCCCAGATCCGATCCAGCTGATCGGGAGCAATCCCCTCTCCGCTGTCGCTGACCTCTACACGGACATAATCCTCCCGCAAAATCTGCCGTATCACCACCGAACGGTCGGGACCGGTATAGGTCATGGCATTATTGACCAGATTCATGATCGCCCGCACAATCAGCGAGCGGTCAGCGTTGACATTTACCTTCCGGTCTGCCAGAACGGTAATCCGATACCCCTCCTGCTTGGTCAGCGTGGTATAGGTTTCCAGCAGGTTGGACAGTTCGTCGGTCAGACAGAATACCTCCGGACGCAGATCAATGTTGCCGCTCTGAATCCGTGAAGTCTCCAGCAGGTCGCTGACCAGACCGTTCAGCCGTTCCACTTCGTTAATAATCACGCTGAGATTCTCCGGAGTTGCCTCGCCGGGAATATCCCGCATCATCTCGCTGTATCCCTCAATCAAGGTCAGGGGGGTCCGCAGATCGTGGGATACATTGGCGATCAGTTCACGGCGCAGATTTTCCACCTTGGACAGTTCCTTTGCCGCCTGATTCAGGGTGGCAGACAGTTCGTTTGCCTCTTTATAACCGGAATCTTCGTCGAAACACGGCTCATACCTGCCTTCGGTGAAGGTTCCCACCTTCTCATGAATTCTGACGATGGGTCCCGCAATCCTGCCCGAGATATAGCTTGCCAGAATCAGTGCCAGAAGGGTCATCAGAATGCCGACGGCCAAAAGCATCACCGACAGGGTTTGCGCCGTGGTGCTCATGGGCGTCAGATAGGCGTTGACCGCCAACAGGTATTCCGCCGAATCAATGGTGAATACCGTTGTATAGATCACATTTCCGCCGTCCCTTCCCGGAAATCCTCCGTAGGTATCAATGACATAGACATCGTCGTTCTCGGGCGGAAGGGTCAGATCCTGATCGGACACGAGCTGAGATTCGATCTGTCGGACCGAGAACAGGCCCTCGCCACCCATTTCTTTGGTCAGATTCAAAAGCTGACGGCAGTCGGAATAGGGCAGGTCGTACAGCACACATTCGGGATAGCCGGTGGCTGACAGCTTGATCCTGCCGGCAGAATCGGGGCTGATCAGGACAATCTCAAACTGATACTCCTGTGCAACCTCTTTCCCCACTGCAAAGAAGGCATCCGAATCGGCGGCTTCCACGATCCTGCGGCTGCCCTCCTTCACCTGGCGGACGGTAATGCTTCCGTAGAGATAAGGGAGAAGCACGACCTGAAACAGGAGAAGAATCAGGAGCGTTACCACTACAAAAATCAGAAACCCCGAGAAGATTTTCACACGAACGCTGTAACCGTGGGGATGTCTGTCGGGGTTTTTATGTGTTTTCATCTTATTATTTTCCGTCAAAGCGGTACCCAACCCCTCTGAGTGTTACGATAAACTTGCTGTATTTTCCGAGTGAATGGCGAAGGAGCTTGATGTGAGTGTCCAGCGTCCGATCGTCGCCGTAAAAATCGTATCCCCAGACCTCGCAGATCAGCTTCTCTCTTGTCAGGGCAATTCCACGGTTCCGGATCATATAGAAGAGCAGTTCATACTCCTTGGGGGACAGCTCCGCCTTGAATCCGTCTACCGTGACAATCCGTGCGGTGAAGTCCACCACAAGACCCTCCTGCTGCCAGACATCCCGCTTACTCTCGGTATTTTCGACTTCCCTGCGTCCCGCTCTTTTCATGATGGCATCCACCCGAAGCATCAGCTCCTTGGGGGAAAAGGGCTTGACCACATAATCGTCCACGCCCAACTGGAATCCTCCGATCCGGTCATACTCCTCCCCTCTTGCGGAGAGGAGGATAATGGGAACATCGGAAATCTTGCGGATTTCCCGACAAGCGGACAGACCGTCCAGCACCGGCATCATAATGTCCATAATCACCAGCTGAAAGTCTCCGTTTTTAAATTTATTCAGAGCTTCCATGCCGTTTGCCGCCTCTGTCACAGTATGCCCCTCAAATTCGGCATACTTGCGGATCAGCGATCGGATCATTTCCTCGTCGTCTACAACCAGTATTCGGTACATAGATGTCCTTCCTTTCAATGGGCTGTTTTATGCGCCCGCCTGTCCCAGCACGATCTGTACGGTAATGGTCTGTGAACGGTTACGGATGGCAGTCACGGTGATCGTCTGACCTGCCGCATAATCGTTGAGTGCTGTGGAGATATCCGAAGCCTTGGTGATTTCAACGCCGCCCACATAGGTGATCCGGTCTCCGTAGGAAAGACGGTCCGAACCGTCGGCATAGATCACCTTACTGTCGTCGATCAGATAGACGCCGATCACCACAGACAGTCTGCCCCATCCGCTGTCACGGGTTGCATATTCCTTCAGTTCGGGATAGTAATCGGAGCCGAAAATATAGCTGCTGTTTTCGTTGGTGACGCTGACCACGCTGACGCCGATCTGAGGTCTGCCGGTCACATACCCGTTGGTAATCAGTTCATTGGCAACCTGACGGACCGTGGAAATCGGGATGGCAAAGCCCAGTCCCTCCACATCCTCACCGGTGGATTTGGCGTTGACAATTCCGATCAGAGCGCCGTTGATGTCAAACAGTCCGCCGCCGGAGTTGCCCGAGTTGACCGATGCAGAGGTCTGAAGGAGCGTCATGGACATGCCTTCCACGGTGATGTTACGCTCCAGCGCCGAGAGAATACCCTCCGTGACCGTACCGCCCAGCACGCCCAGAGGGTTGCCGATGGCAATTACCGATTCAGCCAGTACCAATGGCGATGCGGTATCGTCCCGGATCACGGCAGGATAGAGTGTGCTTTCGGTAGCGTCAATCTTCAGCACGGCAAGGTCGGTTTTGGCATCGATTCCCACAACCTTTGCCACATAGCTCTTACCGTCGGTCAGGGTGACTCTGATAATCGCCGAATTCTCAACCACATGGTTACAGGTGACCACATATCCGTCGGCGCTCCAGATCACGCCGCTACCCGATCCGGAGGGTTGATTGAGCTGTTCGTACTGCTCGCTGAGGAAGGTGTCGATGATGACCACGCTGTTGTGGGCAATCTCCGCCGCCTGAGTCATGGAATTGGTCTGATTGGTTGCCGTACTTTCGATGACCGTCGTATACTTCTGAACGATGGCTTCGGGCGAAAGGGGATCGGCGGCGTTCGATCCGTTCGGGTTCACCGTTGTTCCGGATGCGACAAGATAACCGCAGGCGCCGCCCATGACGCAGGAAAGCACCAGCGACAGCGCAACGGCGCAGACCCATGCTCCCTTATGGCTTTTGCTTCGCTTGGGGGACTGCATCTGCTGATCGGCGAAACCGCCCGTATAGCTGTAGGTACGGCTCCGGCTGTTGTAGCTGACCTCATATTCGGATTTGGGGGCGTCATCCAAAGCCGGACCTCCCACCTGTTCTCGGGATGCGGAGAGATCGGAACCGCTGAATGAATAACTGCCGTCGTCGGATTGGTCCGTATTCATGCCGTCTTGCCCGATCTGCTCGGTTTGCCCGATCTGACCGTCCTGCATGTTCTGACCGTCCGAACCGTTTGGACGGTCAGATTCGGCATCCTTTCTTTGTTCGGGAGCGTCCTCATTTTGTGAATTTTCATTCGGTTTATTGTCAAAAGATCCGTTCGGCCTCAAATTATCAAAATACCCATTCTCCATGGTAGATTCCTCCTCATGTTCTTTGTACTTTATTATACACGGGCTTTGTGAAGGTTATATGAAGATCAATCAAAAACTGTCTGAAACCGTAGAATTTTCCTGAAAAAGCAGCACATTTCATCGGATTTACCCATCGGAAATTCATCGCAAAAGACGGTCCGATGGCGTGCCGCAACCTTTTGCGGCACGCCATCGTCAAACAGGTACGGGAGCAGGATTTCCGAAGGGAAAACGGTACTGCCGCCCGACAGAGTCCGTTATTTCGTAAACTTATATACAGTGGTCTGTCTGTATTTCTGCCCTGCCCGGATCACGGGAGAGGGGAAATTCTTCTGATTGGGGGAATCGGGCATCCGATTGCACTCCAGGGCCACCGCCTGATTCTTCTTCTGGGGAATGTTGCCGAAGAAGGGATTGGGCGCCGTCATGTAATTGCCGGTATACATCTGAATGCCGCCCTCGGTAGTCAGGATGTCCATGGTAATGCCGGTGACGGGCGAGGAAAGCGTGCCGATCCACTGAGGCTCTTCGGTGTTCTCGCCGTTGCCTCTGACGAAGCAGTGATCGTAACCGCCCGCAATCCGAATCTGATCGTCGTCGGCCTCGATGTCCTGTCCGATGGTCTTTCCTTCGCGGAAATCAAAGGGCGTACCGCTCACATCCGCCAGCTCCCCGGTGGGAATCAGACGGCTGTTGACGGGGACAAACTTGCCGCAGTTCAGGGTCAGCTTATGATCCAGTACGGTATTGCCCACGCCCGACAGACTGAAATAGCTGTGATTGGTCAGATTCAGGACGGTATCGGCATCGGTTTCCGCCAGATAGTCGATGGAAATGGCGCCGTCCGCCACGGTATAGGTCACATATACGGTGAGATTTCCGGGATAGCCCTCCTCGCCGTCGGGAGAGGTCAGACGGAACTTGACCCAAGCGGAGTTTTCGTCCGATGCGGCATCCACCACATCCCAGACTTTGGAAGAAAAGCCCACATTTCCGCCGTGAAGATGCTCGCCTCTGGCAACCTCATTGCAGGCAAGGGTATATTCTTTGCCGTTCAAAGTGAATTTTCCGTCGGAAATCCGATTGGCGTACCGTCCCACGATGGATCCGTGATAATCCCCATCGGCAAGATGACCTTCCAGGCAGTCAAATCCGCAGACCACCGAGGTACCGGCAAAGATCACCTTTGCCACTCTTGCGCCGTACTCCGACAAAGTCACTTCCAGATCCCCAACCGTCAGGGTATAGGCATGGATGTCCCTGCCGTCCAGTCTTCCGAACACGCTCTTTTGAATGCTCATACAAACCTCCGCTTCCGCAAAAATGCGGCATATTTGATTCTGTTTTCGCTTTCGCTGTGACTATTATAAAACATTTGAGAGCATTTGTCAATCGGATTTGCGGATTTTTCGGGGATTTCAAGGAAAGTTTTCATGAAAAACGGGTCGAATGATCGGCTGAGGTTTTTCATATACTTGCATGAAGGTATCCCCAAACGGTCAATACTACCTTCGGAAAGGTGCGATGCGTATGACGACAGCAAACAAACGACTGCTGACCCCCGTCCTGATCCTCTGTATTCTCATCATGTCTGCCCTGCCCGCCCTGATTCTATCGCTTGTCAAGGATAAAGGGGACCGGTCCGACACCGTCAGACTGCTTCTGGAGGAAAGCGGACAAATTGAAGAGATGGCATTTTCGGTCTATCTGGAAGGCTGTATTGCCGCCGATCTGGATTTCGATACCGAATACCCCGAGCAGGCACTGCTTGCCATCTCCATCGCCACCGAAAGCAAGCTCCTGTCCCTGTGCGGCAGATGCGGGCACGCAAAGGAAGGATCGGTTGACTTCTGTGACAACCCCGATCACGGGTCCGGCTATCTTCCGGAATCCGAGGCGGTGAAGCTCTACGGCAAAGAGGTCTGCGACCGTGTCTATACCGAAATACGCGAAGCCATCGCCACGGTTTTGGGGTTCGGCGTCTGTTATGAAGGCCGATTGGCTCTGACGCTGATGCATGACCGATCCTACCTTTTGACCGAGGACGCCGTAAATGTGGGACACACCGCCATTCCCTATCTCTGCTCGGTGCGGACCTACGAGGAATTCGAATGCTATGACATTACGATGGAACAGCAGGTGGTTTCGGCGCTTCTGCTGTCGAATTTCGGCGTGAAGGACGAGGTTCCGATCGTTTTGTCCCGAACGGCGGCGGGAAGGGTTGACAAGGTGCAGATCGGCAATCGGATCGTTGACGGCAGGGACTTCGCCTCCGCCCTGTTTCTTCCTTCCACCGATTTCACTGTCGAACAGAGCGGCGACGGCTATCGGTTCGTCATCCGGGGAGAGGGCAACGGCGTAGGCATGAGCCGTTGCGGTGCCATTCAGATGGCGGAAAACGGGGCAGGCTTTGAGGACATTCTTGCGGTATATTATCCCGGAACCGACATTTTGCCCATCGACATCCCCTGTCTTCTGGAAGAAGGAAGGAAGCAGGCCTGATTCCCTGTCAAATTTCACAATAGCACATGAATATAAAGACACTTTTTTGTTGATTTTTGAAATAGAGTACGGTAATTTTAGTGTAGAAAATAGAAATATTGTTGATTTTATGTCGATCATTGTTGATTTTTTTATTGACAAATCCGCAAATTAAGACTATAATATTTTATGTTGTTTTCAAAAAATAAGGTAAACAAGAAAGAGGTTTTTACAGTGGCGATCCGCAGTAAGAATGATTTTCCGAGACTGATTCGCTCGGACAAAAGGTTTGAAAAGAACAATCTGGAAGTCATTTTAAAGGATTACAACACAAAAACATGGCATCACTGGCACGATTTTTTTGAACTGGAGTATTTTGTTTCGGGTACCGGGGAATACCAGGTAAACGGCGTTGACTATCATCTGGAGGCAGGGTGCTGTTACATGGTTACTCCCGCCGATTTTCACCGTCTGACCGCAACCTCCAATATGGTGATTTTCAACATTGCCTTCAACGACCTGATTCTCACAAAGGACGCATACGACAAGATCTATTCCAACGATCAGTGGCCTGCCATCCGTTTTTCACAGGAAGAAATCGCCTTCATCGAGCCCCTCTTTCACAAGCTGAAGGAATTGTACGATACGGACAGCGAAACCTTCCCGCTGAGAGATCGGGCGATTGCCGATCTTCTGGAATTCATTGTCATTCTCTACATGCAGAAGATTGAAAATCGGGAAAATGTGGACAGCAATGTCTCCAGGATCGTCATGCAGGCCGTCTCCTACATCAAGTACAATTTCAAGAACAAGCTGACCCTTCAGGGCGTTGCCGCCACCATTCCGATCACCCCCAACTACCTGGGCGCACGCTTTACCGAGCAGATGGGCATGTCCTTCAACACCTATCTGATGCAGACCAGGCTGTCCTATGCCCACAATCTGCTGAAATCAGACCGCTTCTCGGTGGAGGAAGTCGCTTTTGCCTCGGGATTCGGTACGGCGTCCTATTTCTCCGACTGCTTCCGCAAGTACTACGGATACAGCCCGGTAGACATGAGGAAGATCCTGAACGCATCCGAAAAGGGCAAAACGGTCAGCGATCCGGCAAGCTGAAAGAAATCACCGCAAAATCAAATTTCATCAAAAAAACGATAGACTCTGTTTTTCAGAATCTATCGTTTTTTTGTTATTTCAACCGTTTCCGTATGGGGTAAAACTGGGTTCAAAGCCCGAAAAACAGTCCATGATGCCCTTCACCCTGCCGGTTCAGTTTTTCAGCGAGTGAATGGGTGCGGGAATGCGTCCACCCCGATGGATGAAGCGGGAGGGGCTATAGGGAGCGACCTCCATGATGGGTGCCTCACCCAGCAGTCCGCCGAAGGAAACGCTCTCGCCCACCGTTTTTCCGATGGCGGGAATCACACGGACCGCCGTGGTCTTGGTATTGGCAACGCCGATGGAGATTTCGTCGGCGATGATGCCGCAGATCACCTCGGTTGCGGTATCGCCCGGGATGGCGATCATATCCAGTCCCACCGAGCAGACCGCCGTCATGGATTCCAGCTTATTCAGGGTCAGAGCGCCGCATTTTGCCGCAGAGATCATGCCTGCGTCCTCGGACACGGGGATGAAGGCACCAGACAGTCCGCCTACATGGGAGGATGCCATGACGCCGCCCTTCTTGACCGCATCGTTCAGCAGTGCCAGGCAGGCAGTGGTTCCCCAGCCTCCGCACTTTTCCAGTCCCATTTCCTCCAGAACCTGCGCCACGCTGTCGCCGATGGCGGGAGTGGGGGCAAGAGACAGGTCGATGATGCCGAAGGGGACGCCCAGGCGGTCGGCTGCCTCTCTTGCAACGAGCTGTCCCACACGGGTGATCTTGAATGCCGTCCGCTTGACGGTTTCCGCCAGTTCGGACAGGTCGCAGTCCCCTGCCCTTCGGATGGCGGATGCCACTACGCCGGGGCCGGACACGCCCACATTGATGACGGTTTCGGGCTCGCCCATGCCGTTGAAAGCGCCCGCCATGAAGGGGTTATCCTCGGGAGCATTGGCAAAGACCACAAACTTGGCGCAGGCGATGGAATCCCGATCGGCGGTCATCTTTGCGGCGGTTTTGATGATATTTCCGCAACGCAGGATGGCGTCCATATTGATTCCCGCCTTGGTGGATGCCACATTGACCGACGAACAGAGGAAATCGGTCTCGGTCAGCGCCTGAGGTATGCTGTCCAGCAGGGCGATGGCGTTCGAGGACATTCCCTTCTGCACCAGCGCCGTATATCCGCCGATGAAGTTGATGCCCAGTTCCTTTGCGGCACGGTCCAGAGTCTTGGCGATCTTCACATAGCCGTCGCTGTTGCATCTGCCGCCAATCAGGCTGATCGGGGTCAGGGACACCCGCTTATTGATGATCGGAATGCCGTACTTTTTTTCGATTTCCTCACCGGTTTTTACCAGATTTCTTGCTCTGGAGGTGATTTTATCGTATATATTATCGCACAGGCGGTTCACATCATCGGACACACAGTCGTAAAGCGAAATGCCCATGGTAATGGTTCGGATATCCAGATTCTCCGAATGGATCATGTTGATGGTTTCCAGAATATCCTTCTGACTGATCATTTGCATAACGGTACCTCCGGATCAGATGTGGTGCATGGTATTGAAAATTTCTTCGTGCATGGCCGAGATTTGCAGACCGTTCTTCTCGCCGTAGGCCTTTGCCAGATCGACAAACTCGGTAAACGGAACATTCAGCCCGTCCAGATCCACGATCATAATCATGGCAAAATACTCCCGAAGGACGCTCTGGGAAATGTCCACTATATTGGCTCCGTACTCTGCGCAAAAGCCCGAAACCTTCGCAACGATGCCGACTCCGTCGGTACCTGTAACTGTAATCACTGCTTTCATTTTGATGGTTCTCCTTTGATATGGAATAAATTCAGATTATTATAGCACAGTTTGAAGAAGAATGCAAGTCTTTTTTCATCCGTTTTTATTGGGTTTCCGACAAAAAACATTCAAAAAACAAAAAGCGGGCTTGCGCATCTCCTTTGCGCAAGCCCGACACCGACTTATTCAAGAGTCCAGAGTTTGAGATCCTTGTATTTGTTCTTGAATTCGACTTCCAGACCGTCCTTGTACTGCTCGACGGTTCGGTAAAACTCTCTTGTCTGATACCCGGAGCGGAACACCGAGTCAAAATTATCCTCAATATATTCCTGCTCGACGGGCAATCGGTGGGCAATGAACAAGCCCGAATCCGAAATCCGACAAACCTCGCTGTACTCACCGATTGAAAGGGCGGTCACGGTCTCCTCCAGCTGCTGGCTGACATCCACCGAATAATAGGTAAATGCCCCCAGATTATTGTAAGTGACCTCACCCAGTCCGAAGATCGACCGATACTCGTCTGACAGTGCCGAAAGGCTCTCTCCGGCTCTTGCCCTGTTGAGAATCTCCTCCATCAGCTCTGCCCGCTTACCGTCTTCGGTGTCGCTGACATAGGTGACGCACAGATATTCTGCCGCAAACCAGTTGCCGCTGTCAATATCCTTTTGGATAGTAGCATCGTCGGAATCCTGCAGACCCAGCAGACAATCGTACAGACGGTCGCAGACGGTATAAATTTCCTGAATCTGACGGTAGACATCCTCGGTCAGGTACTGCTCTTCCAGCGCCTGTTTATACGCATCGTCGGATTCGTAGCAGGCCCGCAGATCGGTCAGTTCCTTTTCAATCTGACTTTCCTCTGCCTTTGTCAGTTCGATTTTATACTGCTTTGCAAGCTGGCTGTATGCCGCAAGCTCCTTCAGCGTACCGAAAACCTGATCCTCCAGTTCCTTTTGCAGTTCGGGGGAATTCTCATATTCCTCTTTGGTATGCCCTGCTTCCTTCATATAGTTACAGGAAAAATAGCGGAGCAGATCGTAGGAAACCTCAAAATCCCCCAACCGCAGAACCTTCGGAGAAGAACATCCGGTAATCCCGGTCAGCAACAGAAACACTGCCAGCAAGAGTGCCGCCGATTTTTTCAGTCTGTTGATCATAGCTTCAGAACAACCTTTCATATTTTCCCGATTTTTCGGCGTTATCCCGGTCAGAATCAGCCGCGGATCGAAGTGTCGATGGGCACATCATTCATCAGATCCAGCGTAGAAGCCAGCAGTTTCTGCACCGTAGAGGTCATGCCGTAAAAACTGCCGTTTTCGCCCAGCGAATTGCCCTTTTCATCAATATCTTCAATGGTAATCAGACATCTGCCGCCGGAAACTTCATAGAAGCGATAGATTCGGGAGACGCTGGGACGGATCCCGGCGATTTCGTCGGTTTTATTTCCGTCGTCATCGGTTTTATAGGAGTAGGTTTCACGGGTTACGACGCTGACCGTCGCCATAGGTTCCTGCTGCATGGCCGCTTCAATCTCGTCCGCCTCCATCTCCTTGCGAATGTCAAGCTGGAGCATAATCGTATACAGCTTCCGGAAGTAGGAAATGTCCACCTTTTTCCCGGTTGACCGCTCGGTTACCACCAGCGCAGTTCCGGAACCTTCCATACGGAAGACGCAGTCCACATTCATAAGACCGTCACGGTAAGGCTGTTCCACGCCAAGATCGAAATAGCTTCCGGATACAGAGAAGGACTGGCAGTTGTCAATGGCAAGGAAGAAGGTGTGGGACATAATGAAGGAATCCACATCCCATTCAAGGAATGCCACATTGGAGGAACTGACCTTACAGATTACATTGAATACCAGTGAATATGCGTAATAGGTGCCGTCTTCCTGCAGTTTACTGAATCGGATCACATTTTCGATTCCGTTTGCCTTATAGAGCAGTTGATACCGGACATTATCGTCGTCCAGATAATACTTTTCCAGGGTTTCCTTGGGAAATCCGATATACTCGCCTTCCTCATCGGTCATGGGAATGCCCAGTTCGACTACGCTGTCTCCCTGAAAATCGGCAAACAGCTCGCCCAGATTGGCCATTTCGGAGGAGGAATAGTATCCTTTGGGTGTCACGGTCGAGTAGACCGCCAATCCCGAAAAGACCGAAAAGGGATCGGTTGCATCGGTATTGATCGGAACCGCAACAAATGCGGCATTCCACGCCAGTTCGGTCTCGCCTTCGGGAACATAGTAATACTTTTCCTCATTGACCCAATAGGCGAAGACATCCAGCGCCTCGGAACTGTTGGCAGGATAGCCCAGATAGGGAGTTACCATAGCCATAGGCGTTGACAGAATGGTATTCGAGAAATAAATATCAGACAGCACATACACCGAATCGCGAACCGTTTTCTCTCCGGTTTTCAGATTGGTGGACTCGTCCAGACTGCGGACATAATATCCGGTTCCCGAAGGGGTCCGATCTCCGATCAAAACCGTATGCCGGCTCCCGTCCCGCAGAATCAGGGTATAATAGGTTTCATCCGACAGGTCATTCAGATCGCAATCCAGACCGTATCTGGAAAAATCGGTGCAGTGATCCTCAATGCGTGCCGAGCAAACCGCAAAGCCCGCCGCCGTCACAAAATAGGAAAGCTGATTTTCGTCAAACGCCGCATACTCGAAATTGGTCAGATAGAAGGTATCCGCATCCAGCCCCATTTCATTGTCATCGGTTTCGTTATAGTAAAATCCCCAATCCACATAATTGGTGTCATTTTTCGGATTATGAACGGCGATTTCCTTCATCTGATCTCTGGTCACATTCGGATAGAGCAGAACGGACGAACTGCTGTATGCAACCTCATCGGACCAGATTAGCTCCACACCGGCAGTCGGTTCCGCCGTATCATCCTTCATAAGTGGGCGGATAATGAAGAGATAAGCAAGCAGAAGAACCCCGAATACTATCGTAAGTCCGATAATCAGATCCCGCTGACTGCGTGAAAAGCCCTTTTTGGGGGATCCTGTCTCATTCTTTTCAGCCATATTCAAGAGTGTCTCCTCCTTATATATACAATCGTTCCGACAATGGCAAACACCAGCGGCAGTCCCACCGTCATTACGGCGCTCAGAACATTGGCCTGATGGGTTGTCAGGTCAAGACCTTCATTTCGTATGACCTTCACGGGAATGCCGAAGGATACCCGATCGGAATCGACCATCTCATCCAATATGCGCAGCATCAGATCGTGGTTGGCATAGATATGGCTGTCCATATAGACGCCGTTTACCAGCAGGGAGGTTCCGCAGGTCAGAATCCGTCCTCCGGCGGAAGTGGTGGTCAGGGCGAGAAGTGAATCAACGCCTGCCCCGGTATACCCCTCGGTTTGAACACTCTCCGGAACCTGATAGAGGGACACGGCTCCTTTTCCCTCTGTCAATGTCAGAGGGCGGGCGGTACGGAAAATGGTTTTCTCTCCCTCGGTATACACCTTGGCAAGATCGGATATGATCGCATTGTCCTCCACAGGCTGGCCTACCAGGCTGTAACCGTCAACAGACACGCTGTTCTGACCGTCATCCTTGAGTTTCTTCTGGACAAAGGTCACTCCAGCCGTCTGTTCGAGGAATTCCTCCAGATTGGTAAGGGTTCCCTCTTTGGGATCGAGAAAGACCATCAGCGAATGATTGCCCTTCTCCAGATAGGCAGACAGCTTTGCAATTTCGTCAAACTGATCGGAAGAAGTCTTGCTGATATAATCGGACACCGGCGCATAGATGACCGCAACGCCGTCCCGACCGTCCTCAAAATCCTCATACCGCAGATCTATCTTCCGGATCTCATATCCGCAGTCCCGGAAAATCTGCCAGAGAGACTGGGCGCTTCCGTAATCAATCGAAGACTGATCCTCATCCGTCCGATCATAGCTGCCGATTCCCTCGCCGTGTCCCGAAATGAAGTAGGCGACGGGAGCCTGCTCGGGATCCGTTGTTACAGAGCAGATGGCGCTGCAGAAGCGGTAATCCCCTAGAAAGGCGGCAACCGTTGTCGTGGTATAGTCGTAGGTATAGAAGGAATCTCTTGTATATACCCGATAGTTATGCGAGCTGTCATAGACTCCGCCCGAAGCGTCGGTATATTCGGTATAGTTATCCACAATGACCGTAGTCTGTGCGAAGGACGAGTCGTCATAAGCATCCCCGACGATCGCACGGATCCGGTCGGGATCGCTGTTCAGGTTGATATAATCAACCGAAATATAGGAATAGTTATCGGCAAGCTGTTTTGCCAGCTCATGGATCGGCGCCATTCCCCAGAAGCCCGACTCTCCGTAATAGTCAGCGGAGGTGACTCCCTGTCCCAAACGGTCCTTGTCGGTGAGGAAGTAGATCGTCACCTGATTGCCGGAGGCATCCACTCCGGACAGAATTTCCTTGCTCTGATCCGAGATCTCATAGAGATTCTCCGAGGTCATGTCAAAGTACCAACCGTATTTCGATGCCAGACTGCTGATGATGACATTGAACACCACAATCACGGCGATCACGACTGCGGACAGCACAACTGCAAGACTGCCGTATCGGAAGTTCTTTTTCTTAAGCAGATTCATCTTGTCCGTCCCTTCTTATCTGTGTCTTCTCTTCACAAAGACCACCGTACCCAGCACCAGCATGGTAACGGGGACCAGTCCGCACAGACATACCGTCCATGCGATCACATCCGGCTGATCTACCGACTCCAGCGCCTGACCTTCAATTACCTTGAAGTCTATCTCAAAGGGTACCGTCTCCTTCGCCATCAAACGCATGGCATAGAACAGAACATCGCTGTTGCAGTATGCGCTGCTTTCAATCAGATCGCTGTCGGCAAAACCGGTTCCGCTGCAGAAGAGTGCATAGTTGGAAACTTCCCGGTTATCGTTGGAATAGCGGCTGGCAAAAGAGAGTGCCATTACCGAACCCTGATCGTCGATTTCATAGTCGGAAACCTGTGTACCCTGTTCATCGACCGCCGCAGAACTGGTCGGTGCCAGAAAGACAGATCCCACATAGGTAGTGACCATGAACTCATAGAAGCCGTTGTTCTGCAGGTGGGCTTCCGACAGCTCCAGCGCCCGTGCATTCCGGAATACCGGCGCCGGACTGGAGGTCATTCCCGTGAGACTGTTTGTCAGATTGATTCCTACGCTGTACGGATCGGTTTCGTAGTCGGCAAGGAAGGTTCTTCCGTCGGGGGTCAGGCTGTTGGTTCCCGAATCGACAACCTTGTTGTCGGTGGCCCGGACACCCCAGTAATCCCAGAAATACTCCTGCAAATTGGGCAGATCCTCTGCCTCATCGTTGAAGAACACCATGGCATGGTGATCCTCATAGGACAAAAACTTCCGCATGATGTCGATCTCGCTGACCTTACCGCTTTCCGAAGTAAAATCGGAGGTGGGACCGTACAGCACCAGAAGCCTTGCGCTGTCATCGTCAAACAGTTCCCGATACTCGGTCAGCAGATTGATCTTCTTGGTAACAAAGCCCGCCTTGAACAGCAGATCCCGCAGAGCCTGGGCATCGCCGTAATCCGACATCATGGAACCGTCCAGCGTCGTACCGTCTCCCACGCTCTCACCGTGACCGGTTACAAAATACACGGTGGGATTGGCACCTGCCAAAGAGAGAATAGTGGAAGTAAAGCGGAGATCGCCGTTGAAGGCATATGCGTATCCCGTAGAGGAATCGGTCGTATAGAAGGAATCCCTCTTGCAGATCCGGAAATTGTGGTGCATGACGGGATTGCCCTCACTGTCGGTCAGAGGATTGCCCTCGCTGTCCTCCTCCTGCGTATAGTTGTCGATAATGACATCCTGCTTGGAGAAGGTCGTTCCTGCCGTGGAGCGGAAGGCCTCCAGCTTGTCCGCATCCCGCTGGATGTGGAGAATCTCCACCTTGATAAAATCATAGGTCTGTGCAAAGGTCTGCGCCAGATCCCAGACATACCGCATTCCCCAAAGATTGGTTGTGGATCCCGTAGTTGAGTTGTTATAGCCCATTTCCGCCGACTGAAGCTCGTCCTTATCGGCAAGGAAATAGATGGTAAAATTATTCTCCTCCGGATTGATTTTGCCGAGCAGTGCCTTGGATTCTGCCGAAATCTCATTGAAGCTCTCCTTCGTCATATCCACTGTCAGAACCTCATCCCCGAGGAAAAGGGACAGAAAGACATTCAAAAGGATCACTGCAAGGACTACGCCAACCGTTATCAGCGCCGCCAGCGAGCGGTGGATCCGTTTATTCTTCGTTTTCATGGTTGAAACCGTTTCCTTTCCTTATGGTATCGTCCCCATAACAACGGATGGGGACCCGTCTTGGTCCGCAGGGAGATTTCAGGACCAGCGGCGCTTGTCATACACACGGACCGTCAGGAACAGGAAGACAAAGGTGATGGAAATATAGTAAATCAGTGCGCCGATATCGAAAAAGCCGTAAGTGAAATCACCCAGCCGCTCCAGAATGGAAACCCAGTTCAAAACGGCACGGATCACGGCATTATCAATATAGCTGTTGAAGGCAGACGCCAGAACGAACAGGACGATGACGCCCATTGTCAGCAAAGCTGCCACCAGCTGATTCTCGGTCAGCGAGGAAATAAACACACCGATGGCGATGCAGGCCGCTCCCGCCAGCAGAATTGCCAGAGAGGAACCGAAAAGCACGGCACCGTTGGGGTTTCCGTACTGGTAAAGCGCAAAGAAGCTAAAGCAGGATACCAGATAGGTGGAAGCGAAAACCGTATAGGCAGCGAAAAACTTTGCGCAAACCATACCCATCAGACTGACGGGAGAGGTCAGGAGCAGCTGCTCGGTACGGGATTTCTTTTCATCGGCAAACAGCTTCATGGTCAGCAGGGGAAGAACCACGATATAGACCACAAGCAGCATGGAAAAATAGGCGGAAACCGACGAATTCTGACCCTGCTGCAGGGTGCAGTAGGAAAAAATAAGTCCGCTGGCGACCAGAAAGACCGCCACAAAAATATAGCCGATCGGCGATACGAAATAGGAGCGAAGCTCTCTTTTAAAAATAGCGAGCATAATTATTCCTGATCCTCCTTTTGGATGTTCTGAGTCTTTCCGTCGTTTTTGGGATCGGCGGCATTCCGGTTTCTGCGTCTCTTTTTACGCACAGGCTCGGGCGCATCCACGACGGCAAGGAAAATATCCTCCAGACTGGCGCCCATGGACTCCATTCCGATGACTACCCAACCGTTTGAGGAAAGAGCCCGTGCCAGAGGCTTGCGGACATCCAGCCCTGCCTCGCACTCTACCAGATAAGAGGTGGAATCGGTGTCGTGATTGCCCAGAACCTCAGCGTAGCTGACGCCGTTCACCGAACGGATGGCGGTCAGAACCTCCTTCTGAGGTCCGCAGACCTTCAGGGTCAGCCGACGGTTGCCGTTGAACATCTTGGAAATGTCGTCGGTACGCTCATTGGCGACGATCTTACCCTTATTGATGATGATAATCCGATCGCAGACCGCCTGAACCTCGGGAAGAATGTGGGTAGACAGAATGACCGTATGGTTCTTGCCCAGAGTCTTGATCAGGTTTCGGATCTCGATGATCTGCTTGGGGTCCAGTCCGACGGTAGGCTCGTCAAAGATGATAACCTTGGGATTGCCCACCAGCGCCTGCGCAATGCCCACACGCTGCCGATAACCCTTGGACAGATTGCGGATCACTCTGTCATACACATCGCTGATCCGGACGGTATCGCAGATCTCCTTCAAATGCTTGGCACGGTTGAGATGGCAGCCCTTCAGATCATAGATGAAGTTCAGATACTCCCTGACGGTCATCTCCATGTAAAGAGGCGGTATTTCGGGCAGGTACCCGATCTCCTTTTTGGCACGGATGGGATCGTCCAGAATGTTGATCCCGTTGATCTCGGCAGACCCCTCGGTGGAGGACAGAAAGCCGGTCAGCATAGACATGGTGGTCGTTTTACCGGCTCCGTTGGGTCCGAGAAATCCGACGATTTCTCCTTCTTCCACTGAAAAGCTGATATGATCCACGACCCATTTGTCTCCGTATCGCTTTCCGAGATTCTCAATCTTAATCATTGGCTCTGTTTTCCTTTCTGATTTTGCTTTTCATCTTGCAATCCGGCGTCCGCCCTTTGGGTGGCACGCCGATCTATTTCATCCGTTTTTCCGGCACGGTCGGCTTACCACCGATCAGTATAGCACGGAAATTTAAACAAACTCTGAACAAAGTCGGAAGCGGCGCAAAATTCACCAAAAGATCACAATCTTCACAGTGAAATGACCGCCGCCATGGTCCCCCGCCGCCCTCCGGAGGCCCGGTGCGAAAAATAACGGTCGGGATGACAGCAGGTACAGGCGGGATTTATGTCGATGTTCTCCTCCGACAGCCCGGACAGAAGAAGCATCCGTCGATTCAGCTCGGGAAGATCGGCATAGAATCGGCCACCTCTCTCCCTGATACAGGCGTCGGCAAGCTCCCGCCCCGCAAGCGCGGTCATGGCATCGACAAAATCGGTCTGAACCTCGTAGCAGCAGGCATGGATGCAGGCGCCGACGGCAGCCCGGATCCGTCCGGGGTCGGCGCCCAATGCCATCATCGCCTCAACGCCCTTCCGGGCGATGGCACCTCCGCTCCCTCTCCATCCGGCATGAAGGGCGGCGATCACACCGCCTTCGGGATCCCACAGCAGGATGGGAACGCAGTCGGCGATTTTCACCATCAGGGCAATTCCCTTCCGATCGGTGACAAAACCGTCGGTATCCTCATACATCTGACCGCCGTTTTCAGGCGTAACCCTTCGGATATTCAGCGAATGCACCTGTTTGGCCAGCACCGCCGTCTTACGGGTATGCCCCAGAGGCGCCAGCAGGCGGTTGATATTTTCAAGGACATTCTCCTCCGAGTCGCCCCGATTTTCGCCCACATTCAAAGAGGAAAGGTAATCTTCGGTGCTGACTCCCCCCAATCGGGTGGAAAAGGCATGGGGAAGCCGAATGAGGTCCGATTTTTCGACGACAAGCTCCCCGATCTGTTCACTGTAAAACATTCCGTCAGTCCCTTTTTCAGTTTGATCGCTTTTGCATCCGCACATCGGTTCCCACGAAAGGCAGAACCGTGAACTCCCCGATCAGCCGGGAAAAGATCCGGTCTCCGTACCGCTTTTGCAGTTCGTCGGAAGTAAGATTGGTGCTGAAAATCATGGGGTTTCCGCTGATAATGCGGCTGTTGAGCAGGTTATAAAGACAGCTGACCGTGAAGGAATTTCCGCTTTCGGTTCCCAGGTCGTCCACGATCAGAAGATCGCACTCGGTATAGCGAGCGGTGTTTGTCTCCCTGCCTCCGTTCGATCTGCCGAAGCGCTCGGCAGAGTAGTCGTCAAACAGATTCTGTGCGCTCTCATATACCACCTCGTAGCCTCTCGAGATGATGACGCCTGCCATCGCCGTGGACAAATGGGTTTTTCCCAGTCCCGTCCTGCCGCACAGCAACAGATTCTCACGGGTTTGGCTGTCGAAATTCTCGGCGAATTCATTGCAGATTTCCAGAACGGTGGTCATTTTCCGATAGGTAGAAGGATCGTTTTGATAGTATTTCAGGCTGAAGGTGTCAAAATTCTGGGTTTCAAACAGTTTTCCGAGTCCCGAACTCTCCAGTCCGGCCATGGTCAGGCGAAACCGCATACAGGAACACATTTTGCCGTCCACGAAGCCGGTATCCTGACATTTCTGGCAGTCAAAATGGGGAAAGGTATAGTCTGCGGGATAGCCGTAGGCGGTCAGCAGTCTGCCCCGCTCCGCCTGGAGCTTTTCATTGCTTCTGCGAAGCTCTGCCAGCCGCTCCTTCAGGCGGAATTTTCCCGCCGAGATCTCGTTCATGATCTGAAGACCGGTACCCGCCAGCTCGCTGTCGATGTGGGCAATGGCAGGGATTTGTTCATGAATCTCCGTCTGCCGATCCTTCGCCAGCTTCAGGGCGGCGGCTCGTTTTTCCTCGTATTCCCGTTTGATACGGATATAGTTCTCACGGTTATATCCCACCGATATTCCCTCCTTTGGTCAGGGTTTCGCAAAATCGGTCAAAGCGCACATCAGCCTTCCGATTTTCCGTGAATCTCCAGACTGTGTCGGATGGCGGCCTCAAAAAATTCATCCCGATTAAAGGAAGAGACGCCCGCCATCGCCGCCTTCTTCTGTTTATACTGTTCCATGGCGGCTCTGGCATCATCGGCGGTCTTATAGCCCGCCTCCCGCCAGCTCGTCAGGATCTTGTTCATGTAGGGCATGGACGGCCCTTTGGTGGCGTCCACCGTGATCTGGTAGACCAGCTCCAGCATATCGTCGGGGATCTGCCACTCGGTCCAGCACTTGACAAACTTCTTTTCCCTATCGGTCAGCGCACGCTTGCCCCATCCCATAAGCCTTCGCAGAGTGGTTTCCATGGCAAGGACCTCGTCCTCTTCACGGAGCTTTTCCTCCAGCGCTTCGATGGTGACAATGCCGCTGTTATACATGGCAATCGCCGTCCGAACGATATAAGGAACCGAACCCTTCCCGATCTCCACGCACCGTTTGAGCAAAAGGAGAACATAGTCGCCCGAAAAACGGTAGTAATCAATCAGACCGATCAGCTTGTTGATCTCATTTACCGACAGCAGTTTCCCGAGGTGCCTCTGGCATTCGTCAATATAATTCCGAAGCCCGTTGTTTTCATCAAACAGCCGCTCGATTTCCTTGCCCGTATAGCTGGGCATATCACCGGAATGAACAATGCTGACCTTTGCCGTATCCACCTGATGCTCGGTGACGGTTACGGCAGTGGCTTTGGAATCCACGGACAGCACTCCTGCCTTACGCCAGAAATTCACCGCCTTCTCTGCCTGATCCGGGCTGCATCCTGCAGCCGAAGCAAGGGATGAATATTCGATCTGTCCTCCGGACGACGCCAGAATCAGCAGAATCTTCAGTTCAACGGCGTCGGCATTTTCCATCAGGGACAGCACCTTGCCCGGAAGGGGGACGACCTGTTCGCCGTAGTTAATTCTTATCTTCATCGTCCCGGTCATTCCTTTGGTCACCGTCGGGCTCGAAGGATTTTCTCGTTTCGTCGTCCCGTACCCGGATCTGATAGCACAAAGTCATCAGAAGATCCCCCATATGGACATTCTGAACGGCGATCTCGGGAGGAAGCACCAGTTCGACGCCGGTGAAATTCCAGATTCCCTTGACCCCAAGAGCGCAGACCTGATCTGCCACATCCTGTGCAACCGATTTCGGAACCACCAGAACGGCGATGTCCACCTTATTCTCGGCAAAATAGCGTGCCAGATCGGCGGAATCGTAAACCGGAAGACCGCTGATCTCGGTACCGATCAGTTCGGGACGGACATCAAACATGGCGCGCAGGAACACGCCCCGATTCTGGAAGGTTGCAGACGCCGCCAGCGCATGACCCAGATTTCCGGCTCCGATAATCACCGCATTGTATGCTTCGTTGACGCCCAGAATATCACCGATTTTGCTGTACAAATATTTCACATTATAACCGTAGCCCTGCTGTCCGAAGCCGCCGAAGCAGTTCAGATCCTGTCTGATCTGGGAAGCCGTCACATTCATCAGGACAGACAACTCCCCGGAACTGATGCGTAAGATATCCTTGGAAAGCAGATCCCGCAGATAACGGTAGTATCTGGGAAGACGGTTGATTACCGCATTGGACACTCCGGGCGTTCCGGATTTATTGATATTATCGTGTAACAAATCATCACCTCATAGCATGTCGGCGGCTTTTGTGCAATCTGATCAGTCCGTATCAGCCGACTTTGGGTAGGGACTGACGAAAAAATTTCGTTTTTTCATGCGAAAAACAGGTGGAAAAAATCCACTTTTCCACAGGCGGATTTCGTGGAAAACCCGTCTGATTTTGCCGAATTTCGGGAAAGAATCGGTTATGAGAGCCGGTTTTCCACATTTTCCACATAGTTTTCCACAGCTTTTCCGTTTTCCGTTTTTTGCCGGGATTTTTTCGACGGCACGAATCGGAATAAATTTTATCCGGGGGAAAAAGCCGGATTTGTTTCGTCAAAATGACAAAATTTTCATCAAAATACCGATTTTCCGGAGGAGGCTCTGGCGGTCAGACTGCTGTCTGCCAGATGCCCGGCGCAGTATTCGAAATAGCCCTGTGCGCCGATCATGGCGGCATTGTCGCCGCACAGCCCCTTGGAAGGCATATACAGACGGATTCCCCGTCTGTCAGCGAAATCGGTAAGGGCTTTGCGCAGGTGGGAATTGGCCGCCACTCCGCCTGCCAGCACCAGGCGGTCAAAACGGTAGATTTTATAAGCCTCGGAAAGCTGAGCGGTCACCGATGTGCAGACCGCCTTGGTAAAGGAGGCGGCGACATCCTCACGGCAGATGGGATTTCCCTTCTGCTCCTCGTTATGAAGAACATTCATAACGGCGGTTTTCAGACCGCTGAAGCTGAAGTCCAGACTGCCCTTGAGAGCAGCGGACGGAAAATGGATGGCGTCGGGATTGCCGAGAGCGGCAAGCCGATCCATTTCGGCACCTCCGGGATAGGGCAGACCCAGTCTTCTTGCCGATTTATCGAAGGCCTCCCCTGCCGCATCGTCCCGTGTTCTGCCCACCGGTCGGAAATCGGTAGGCGTCTCCACATAGGTCAGAGAGGTATGACCGCCCGAGGCGATCAGAGCGAAAAAGGGCGCCCGAAGCTCGGGGTTTTCAAAATAAGCGGCGGCGGCGTGACCCTTTACATGATTGACCGGAATCAGGGGTTTCCGATAGGCAAACGCCAGCGCCTTGGCAAAATTGACGCCCACCATCAGCGCTCCGATCAGTCCGGGGCTTGCCGTGACGGCGATGGCGTCGATCTGATCCATCCCGACTCCCGCCTGCTCCAGCGCACCGTAGCACAGCGGCGAAATCGCCTCGGCATGGGCTCGGCTGGCAATCTCGGGAACAACACCTCCGTACAGAGCGTGGGTTGCGATCTGGGTTGCCACCAGATTGGACAGAATGGTGCGATGATCCTCGTCGATGTCCACAACCGCCACTGAGGTTTCATCGCAGGAGGACTCAAATGCGAGTATTTTCATGAATATGTAATGCCTTTCAAACAAATTCGCAAATCAGGGAATCTCAGTTCATCCCGCTTCCGCGAAGGCGGGTGCGATCCCATTTCCGGTGGGCGATCAGAAGAGCGATCAGATGAACCGCCGGCGTCAGAACAGCCATCAGAATCCAACAGAGAATCGGATAAGGAAGAAGCTGCCAAAGACCGTAGAAGGGGGCGAAAACCATGGGCAGGATGTTCACTTCGCCCACAAACAGCAAAACGGCATACTGAGGCAGTCCGAGAATCAGAGCCGCCAGCCCGTCGGGCAGTATCATGTCGCAAGCCGTCTGCCGAAGATCCTCCGAAAGACGGTAGGGCTTCCCATAACTGTTGTTGAGCCAGATGCTCCGACGGTTGGGACTTTTGACCGCAAGAACAACGATCACCGCAAAAAAGGCAATCAGGGCGATGACCGACAAAATCTTGTTCCAGCCGGACAGCAGTGCGCCGTCGTCACGGGCGGCAATTTCTCCGGTCACGGGAAGCAGAACCAGGGAGACGATCCATTTGATCAGCATCGCCGCCACATCCGCAGCGGCAAGAGTCACCAGAGACTCCAGAAATCTTGCGCCGAAATTTTTTCGGGTGTTCTTTTCAGCAGTACGGTCCACAGGACATTCTCCTTTCACAAGTTCTCGTTTGTTTTCTTTTGCCATTGCATCAGAACGGCATCCTCGACGGGGCGGCTGTAATAATTCTTTCGGGTCGAAAAGGCTTCGAATCCATGGGAGCGGTACAGTCCGATGGCCGCCCGATTGGAGCTTCTGACCTCCAGAAAAAAGCGGTCGCACGCCAATTGCTCTCCCTTTCGAAGAAAATCGGACAGAAGACAGGCGCCGATTCCCTGCCGCCGAAGATCAAAGCGAACGGCAAGACTGCAAATTTCCCCTTCGGGCGGCAGAAGACTGCCGATCAGATAGCCCGCCACCCGACCGTTCTCATCCAGAGCCACCGTAAAGGCGAAAACCGGATTTCCGATACAAAAGCGGATGGAGGCGTCCGACCACGGATCGGTAAACGCCGCATGTTCGATGGCCGAAATCTCGTCCATCAGGTTCTCCGCCGCAGGCACCAGGCGAACCCAGCTCATGACGGCACTTCCTCTGACGCTTCCGCATCCGTCGTCAGGCTCCCGTCCTCCCCGGTCAGATCCTCTGCCGTCTTGAAATAGACATCGAAGACCGTGCTGTCGGTCTGAACGAAGCGTTGAAGCTCGGGCATCCAAAGGTAATAGGCGTCGGAGCTTTGATAAAGAGAAAGAACCATATGCATCCAGGGATATGTCGAAGAGGTCACACGGACCTGCTTGATATATTTGGCATTCAGCGTATCCATCTTTACATACAGATTTTCGCTGCTGTCCGAGAAGAACTCGGTCATGATCCGCACAGAAGCGGCGTCGTCAATCCGCTGAGTGGCGATATTGCCGTCGGCGTCGCAGAGATAGACGGTCTCAAATCCGAAATCGGCAGGACCGGGAAGCGTGATCAGATCGGCATTATAGAAAAGAATGGAGCCGTGATCGGCATCGGTAGACAGCCATGCTTCGCTGAGCATCAGAATGGTAGTCGCATCGGCTGTACCCGGATTGACCGTATAGCCCACCCGATAAAGATGATCCAGTTTATCCCAGCTTCCGATTCCGAACAGGCTGAATTCGCCGATTCGGGCATAGGGCGGATCGGAGACAATGGACGCCGCCTGATAGTAGGTGGGGGCAGCCACATAGGTGCGATTGTTTTCGTTATCGTAATATCCGCCGTCTATCCGCTCAAGGGGAACCTGCCCTGCCAGCTTCAGATAACCGTCTATAAAGGTAACCTTTATGAAAACTCCGGCGAAAATAACGGCAATGACCGCCAGAATAATCAGATAGGGCTTCCAGTTGAACTTTTCTCTGGGTTTCTTCTTTTGCTCATCGTCCGCAGGGTAAATGGGGTTTTTAACTTTTGATTTTTTCATTCAAAGGAATCCTTCTTTGCTCAACAGATTCAATACCCGAATTTGCCGCTGAGACTGTCGTCGTTGTCCACCCAGTCCTGCACATTCACCACGGTATATTCGGTAGGGGTATTGCGGATCACCACTTTTTCGATACCGGCGTTGATAATCATACGCTTGCACATCATACAGGAGCAGACATCGCCCACCAGTTCCCCGCTTTTGCTGTCGATGCAGGTCATATAGATGGTTGCGCCGATCATCTGCTCATGGGAGGCATTGATAATGGCATTGGCCTCGGCGTGAACACTGCGGCACATTTCGTAACGCTCCCCTCTGGGGATGTTCAGCTTATCCCTCATACAGTAGCCCAGATTGCAACAGTTTGCCCGTCCTCTGGGCGCACCGTTATAGCCGGTGGACACGATGGCGTCGTTTTTCACGATAATGGCGCCGTACTTTTTTCGCAGGCAGGTGGACCGATTGGCAACGGTCCCTGCAATATCGAGGTAATAGTTTTCCTTACTCAGGCGTTCGTTTGCCACTGACAGATCATTCCTTTCCGCATTCGGGCATGGGTTCTGCCCTGCCCTTACAATCTTGCGATTGCTATATCAATCTATTATAGCGTATCCGATCCCCAAAATCAAGGGATTTCCCGTAAATTTTCGATTTTGTTACAAATTATTTGCATCAGAGAGCGGATCGGCGGCAAATCCGGGGATCAATGCCTGACCCATCCTCATCGTGCGGGCGACCATTGGTCGTCCGTTATCCCGCATCATTGTAGTCAATCCACATCATCGTAGGGGCGACCATTGGTCGTCCGTCAATCCACATCATCGTAAGGGCGACCATCGGTCGTCCGTCAATCCACGACATCGTAGGGGCGACCATCGGTCGTCCGTTATCCCGCCCATATTATGACAATACCTCATCTTGTGGACGACCGATGGTCGCCCCTACCGCTTCGGATTTCGGTGGGAACAATCCCCACTCTAAGGCAGATTATTTTACCTCTGCCCAACATTGGCTATCATGAATGTAATTTTGTCTCGTCTCAACCACCGTACCACCTGCATCATCGTAGGGGCGACCATCGGTCGTCCGTTAATCCACATCATCGTAGGGGCGACCATCGGTCGTCCGTTATCCCACATCATCGTAGGGACGACCGTTGGTCATCCGTTATCCCGCATCATTGTATGGGCGACCATCGGTCGTCCGTTAATCCACGACATCGTAGGGGCGACCATCGGTCGTCCGTCAATCCACGACATCGTATGGGCGACCATCGGTCGTCCGTTATCCCGCATCATCGTATGGGCGACCATCGGTCGCCCGTTAATCCACGACATCGTGCGGACCGACCGTCGGTCGTCCGCGTTGCCCGTATTATGACAATACCTCATTTTGTGGACGACCGATGGTCGCCCATACCGCCCGTATTGTGACATAACCTCATCTTGTGGACGACCGATGGTCGCCCCACCGTCCGTATTATGACAATACCTTATCTTGTGGACGACCGATGGTCGCCCATACCGCCCGTATTGTGACATAACCTCATCTTGTGGACGACCGATGGTCGCCCCTACGGTTTCGGATTTCGGTGGGAACAATCCCCACTCTAAGGCAGTCAGAAAAAAGCAACGCTTTTTTCTGACTTAGGTTCCTTCCAGATCAAAGGGCGGGGTATACTCCTCTTTGGCGCTGGATTTTTCCTGCAAGTATCCCTCAAAGCCAAGGGATCGGGCATAATCGGCGACGCTTTGATATTCAAAGGTGGTCAGGCGGCGATCCGGCGTTCCCAGAACACCATTTGGCGTATACTGGGACATCAGGGACAGCAGAACCTCATCGGAAGAAAAATGCTCGGACAGGCAGGACAGCAGTTTCAGACTGTCCTTCCGACAGCCCGGCAGAACCAGATGACGCACCATCACACCGCTGACCAGCATTCCGTCCGAAAACCGGGGTTTTCCCACCTGATCCGCCATCCGTCGAATGGCGGCAAGTGCCACCGGGAAGTAGTCTGCGCATCCGGTATAGCGTCGGCTGACGGCAGGATCCCAAAACTTGAAATCGGGCAGCCAGACATCCACGATGCCCCGCAGGGCGTCGATCATTTCGGGCGTCTCATATCCGCCGCAATTCCAGACGATGGGAAGGGTTACCTTCTCTTTCACCCGCATCAGCACCGGCAGAATCAAAGGAAGCTGATGATCCGCCGTCACCAGATTGAGATTGTGAACCCCTTTTTCGGCAAGCTCCAGACAGATCTGTTCCAATCGGTCGGGGGAGATCGCCTTGCCGAATCGGTCATGGCTGATGGAACGGTTCTGACAAAAGAGACAGCCGAGTGAACAGCCGGAAAAAAAGATGGCGCCCGATCCCCTCGTTCCCGAAATGCAGGGTTCCTCCCAGAAATGAGGTGCGGCTCTGGCGATCCGAATCGACAGATCCCCGCCGCAAAGTCCCGTTTTGTTGCGACGGTCCGCACCGCACTTTCTGGGACAGAGGGTGCAGGACGACGGATGAAACTCAAGAGGCATTGTCATTGCTCCTTCTTGTCCTCGGATGCGCTCTCCTCGGCGTCGTCCTCGTCAAGACTGCTCTTGGGTTTGTGAACATAATCTTTCAGCAGACTGCTGTAAATATTCTCACGGCCGGAATACAGGCTGAAATAGCCGGTCAGCATATAGGAGGCGGCGCAGACGGTGGTAAAGTAGATGAATCCTTCCGCACCGTAATCGGATCCGAACAGCTCTGCCGCCAGCATAATCGCCGCCAGAGGGCAGTTATCCATGCCCGAAAACAGGGCGATCATACCGAGGGTTGCGCAGAATCCGGGGTTCAGTCCGACCAGGGGTGCAATGACACATCCGAAGGTAGCGCCGATGCAGAAGGCGGGGACGATTTTTCCCCCCTTGAAGCCGCATCCCAGGGTGATTGCGGTAAACAGAATCTTAAGCAGGAAGGCCTCCGGCCGTGCCTGCCCCGAGACAGCCTTGATGACCAGCGACATTCCCGCACCGTTGTAGTCAAAGGTTCCCGTAAACAAATATACCGCACCGGTCAGGACCAGCAAAATCACACCGCCGACAAAAATTCTGGGATAATGATGCCTGAAGAATTTCCGAAATCCGCCTTTGCACAGTTTCACCGCTTCGACAAACAGGATCGTCACCACCGAAAAGAGGACCGCCGCCAGCAGAACCCGCAACAGCATCGTTCCCGACAGATCGGGAACCGCAATGGACGGAAGTCGGTCGGCAGTGGACACCACGCCGCAGAAGCCTGCCTGAAGGAAGGCAATCAGAGCGGCAACCAGACAGGGGAAGAATGCCATATAATAAATGCCGTCGGTGCTGACAATCTCAATCGCCAGGATGGCGGCGGTCACGGGCGTACCGAATACTGCGGAAAAGAGAGCGGACATTCCGCACAAAGCGAGAATATTGGTCTCCTTCTCGTGAAAGTGAAGCCCACGCCCGATCAGGGTTCCCACCGTTCCGCCGATTTGCAGTGCCGCCCCTTCTCTGCCCGACGATCCGCCGAACAGGTGGGTCAATCCGGTACACAGAAAAACCAGAGGCGCGCACAGATAGGGAACCTTGGTATTCTCCCGCACCGACTCCAGAATCATTTCAAAGCCGTTGTCCTTCTTCACACGGCAGAGCTTATACAGCCCCACAATGGCAAGACCGCACAGGGGAAGACCGAAGATCAGCCACGGATGCTCGCTGAAGCTCTCGGAGGCGAACTCCAGAAAATAATCGAATCCGACGCCGATTAAGCCGCAGATCACGCCGGTGACCACGGCATAAATCAGCCAACGGAGGATGGTCCAGAAGTAGGATAGCTGGAGTCCGGACCACTTCCTGAATTTTTGAAACCGTTCATTCTTTTCCATTTTTTTCATTTTCTTTCATTTCAGGGGAATATCGGGGATGCAGATTCTCCGGTCCTTGACCGGAAGGGGAAAAGGCGTTTGCCCGAGCAAATCAATGCCGGGGAGCAGAACTCCGTTCCTTTAGTTCTTCTCAGATGCCGTCGGGAACAGTGAAATCTGCGTTTTCAGTGCATTGACAACCACCGATACGGCGGAGGACATGGCGAAAACATCGTAATCGGTGCCGTCCTCTGTCTTCTCTGCCAGTTGAGTGCGCATGAGTCCCTGTGCATTGCGGTTGGCATATGCCGTATCGGCATTCAGGGTCATCCAGTCGTTAAACTCCTGTTTTCCGGTCAGATCCACATAGCGGCGGATGTAGCGGGCGAGAATGCCCTTGAAGCCGGGCAGATCGTTGCCGGGCTCCTCATTGTTCATTACGCCTTTGTGATACATTTCATCCTTGACATAAGATGCCGCAGCAGAGGCGTTCTTCAGATAGCGTTCCTCTCCGGTATAGCCGTACATCAGAAGGGAGGCGCCGATAAAGGTACCCTGATTGTAGGTGGAGGACCATTTGCTGACTCTTCCGTCCAGTCCGATGCAGTCATAGACCTTGCCGGTATCCGGCTCGAACATCATGCGTTCTGCCCAATCCAGCGTCAGCGCCGCACGGACATAGTAGGTCTGATCGCCGGTCGCCTTTGCAATCAGGGATGCCGCCACCGATGCGGGGCAGTTGACGCAGGTGTTCTTGGACTGATTCTCCACCCGCCAGAACATTCCTCCGCCCAGGTCGGGAGAAAACGCTCTCTTCCAGGTCAGATCGAAATTCCGGACGGCAGAATCCAGATATTTCTTCTCTCCGGTGTACAGGTAGGCTCTGGTGCAGGCAATGCACAGCCACATGATGTCGTCGTTGAAGGGATTTTCCTTTGTGGTGGGCT
>JBJDZJ010000160.1:0-7361 GCA_051867915.1 Eubacteriales bacterium | reverse complement strand
CTTCCCCTGAGCGTCTCTTTGCGAGACTTTCTCCACGCGGAGAAAGTCGGAAAAAAGATAAAATCCAATTTCTCGGCGAAGACGAGAAATTGTTCCTTATAACATAGAGGTTTCGATTTCGGAAAAGTTTCAACTCCTTCCGAGGGAAGGCAACCGCAAAGGCTTCGCCTTTGCGCTGAACCATCTCAGACGCCGAAGTTTCCAGCGAAAAGGGCTTGCCCTTTTCGGTTGCGCGCCCCCACTTCCTTGGCTGTCGACATATTTTTACAATTTAAATGAATGAAGAAAAACGGTCTTGAACGCCCTGTCGGGATACGCTGTGAGCCAAAGACTCCGAGGGGACAAATCCAAGCATGGGGGAGGGAGGCTTCACCTCTGTCATGGGAGGCGGAACGCCGATCGCATAGGAGATGGGGGTTCTCAGGGGAAGAACTTTGAGTTCTTCCCCTGAGCGAGTCTTTCGGAGCCTTTCTTCTCGTAAAGAAAGGCGGAAAAAGATAAAATCCAATTTCTCGTCAGAGAAATTGTACCTAAACGAAGAAGAAATATTATCTTTGAGAATTGCTCATTTCTATTTGGGGAGGGCAACCGCAAAGGCTTCGCCTTGCACTGAACCATCTCAAACGCCGAAGTTCTCTCCCTCCCTGAAACCCACCCACTTCCTTGGCTACCGACATATTCTTACAATTTATAAGGATGAAGAAAAACGGGCTTTTCCGCCCTGTCGGCGAGGCTCGGCGAGCCAACTCCCACGCCTTGCCGAAAGACCCCATTCCCCCGTGCCCGCCGAATCGCCGAAAAAACGAGATTTCCTGCCCGAATCGGCGAAAATATTTGATCAGAGACTTGAATTTTTCACAAAACTATGATAGAATGTTAAAAATGCCCGACCAACCCCGAAAGGATGATCCGATTATGATGAAATTCTGCCGATCCCTGCTGACCGCCGTGCTGGCGGCAGGAATGCTGATCACCGCTTTTGCCGGATGCTCGGGAAAGACGCCCGATGACAAAACCCTGTTCGGAAGCAATACCTCTGCCACTTCGCCGGACGCTCCCGGATCGACGGCGCCCGATCCCGCCGCCCTGCTGTCCGAAAACCGCTACGCCGCCGTCAGCCTTGAACAGGCGGAACAGCTGATCTCCAAATATTACAATAAGCGGACCCATACCGTCAAAACCTCGCTGACCGATTCCAATCCCGCTTATATCTGGCCGGTGGCATCCTTCCTGGAGGCGCTGTCTGAGGTCTATACCCTCTATCCCGAAAATAAGACCGTCAAAGACGCCTATCTGGACTGCCTGGATAACTGCCTGCCCACCTATCGGGTGGATAATGCCACCATCCGCAATGTGGAAACCGGCGAAAGCTTCCGTGGGCAGACCTACTATAACGCCAGCCGGGGGAATGCCGGGGATTTCTACTACGACGATAACGCCTGGATCTGCATCCGCTTCCTGACCGCCTATGAGCAGTTCGGCAATGAGGACTATCTGACCCGTGCCAAAGAGATTCTGGAATTTCTCTGGACCGGCTGGGATGAGTATCAGGGCGGCGGAATCTATTGGTCGTCCAAATTCTCGGATAACGGCAAATCCGCCAAAGGCATCTGCACCAACGGCCCCTCCTGTATCTCCCACCTGTGGATGTATCAGATCACCGGGGAGAGCGAGTATCTGGAACGGGGGAAACTGCTGTATGAGTGGGTGGTGTCCACCCTGCGGGACGATAAGGGCATCTATTTTGCCGGAGTCGGTGATCCCTGGCAGCCTGCCTACGATCAGGGAACCATGATGTACGCCACCGTCCTTTTGTACGAAATCGAGGGGGAAGAGCGGTATCTGGAACTTGCCAAGCAGAGCTATACCTCGGTGACGGCGCATATGTTTACCGTAAGCGGCAACCGCAAAAATCCCGATGTGACCATGAACCGCAATCCCATCTATAAATCCTGGTGCATCGGATGGCTGGTCAGAGGAATGAATAAGTATTTCACGGTAGACCCCTCCGGGCGGACGGTCTTTATGAAGTATCTGGAACTGGTCCTGGATCAGACCCTGGAAACAAAGGACAAAAACGGTCAGTACGATCCCTTCTTCTGTTCCCCCGGTAAGGATTTCTGGGATAAGGACGAATATGATACCGAGGTCATCATGCCCGCCGGCGTCACCTCGGTGCTGGCACAGACCGGCTATTTCGACGCCTTCCTGAGAGGTTCCAACGAAAAACTGTGATCCGAGGGGTCTGTCTGCCGGAACACTTCGCCGTCGTAGCCGTCTTCCCGCCGACTCTTTGTTTTATCAAGATTTTCCGGAGCATACTCCGGTTTTATGGAAAGGAATATCTCATATGAAAAAAACACAACTGAAAAAATACGCAGAACTGATCGCCACCATGGGCGGCAATGTTCAGAAGGGGCAGGAGGTCGTCATCGTCGCCGATCTGGATCAGCCCGAGTTCGTCAAAATGGTGGTGGAGGAGTGCTATAAAGCAGGCGCATCCACCGTCAGCGTCGAATGGGGCTACCAGCCGCTGACCAGAATCCATACCCGCTACCGCTCCCAGAAGGTCATGAACCGCATCGAGGAGTGGGAAATCGCCAAACTCAAGCACCGCGCCGAGGTTCTGCCGGTCATGATCTATCTGGTTTCCGAGGATCCCGACGGTATGAAGGGCGTCAATCAGACCAAACTGGCGAAGGCGTCCAAGGCAAAATACCCCATCACCAAGCCCATCAGAGAGGCTATGGACAATAAGTACCAGTGGTGTATCGCCGGCGTTCCCGGTGCCGCATGGGCAAGAAAGGTCTTCCCCGGAATCCGCACTTCGGTTGCGGTCGAGAAGCTGTGGGAAGCCATCCTCTATACCTCCCGTGCCACCGAGGATCCCATCGCCGCATGGAAGGAACATAACGAAAATCTGCGGAAGAAGTACGAGTACCTGAACAGCCTGGGAATCGCCAAACTTCACTATACGGCGGAGAACGGCACCGATCTCACCGTAGGTCTGATCCCCGACGGCGTCTTTGCCGGCGGCGGGGAAACCTCTCTTCAGGGCATCTACTTCAATCCCAATATCCCCTCCGAGGAAGTTTTCACATCACCCATGAAGGGAGAGGCAGAGGGCATCGTCTATGCCTCCAAGCCCCTGTCCTATAAGGGCGAGTTGATCGAGAATTTCTCGGTTCGCTTCGAGGGCGGTAAGGCAGTGGAAGTACACGCCGAGAAGGGTCAGAAACTGCTGGAGGAGATGATCTCCATGGACGAGGGCGCCGCATATCTGGGTGAGTGCGCACTGGTTCCCTACGAGTCCCCCATCAATCGGTCGGGCGTACTGTTCTACAATACCCTGTACGATGAAAATGCCGTCTGCCATCTGGCGCTGGGTCACGGATTCACCGGCTGTATCCGGGACTATGAGAAGTATACCAATGATGAACTTCACAAGAAGGGAATCAACGATTCCATGATTCATGTGGACTTCATGATCGGCACCGAGGACCTGTCCATCACCGCCACCACCTTCGACGGCGGGGAAGTGGCGATCTTCCGAAACGGCACCTGGGCAATCTGAGAAAAAACGGCACTGTAAAATAGTCTCCAAATTTCATCATAGACTGTCCATGAGTTATCCGACCGCACCGTAGGGCGGGGGCTTGCTCCCGCCGCCTGACCAAACGCATCGGCACCCGTTTGCCCCGTCGGAATACGGCGTATCATCAAAGACGGACCGTCCGTCCGATCTGTCCAATACGGAAGGCACTGCCGTATAACAGAAAAGGTTCGATCTCTTGTCAACACCCGAATAAAAAGAAAGGATCATCAACATGAAAAAAACAGTACGAATTCTTGCGTCCCTGCTGCTCGCCCTGACCGTTTTGTTCAGCTCCACCGGCTGTATGCTGTTTTTGGGGATCGGCGGCGATGTGGATACCGATGAAGACAGAACGGTGAATTCCTCCGAGTCCGAACGCTTCGAGCGCTTCCTGGACGATCTGTTTCTCAATGAGATTTCACAGGATACTCTGACCCTCCACTATATGGTGAAGGATGCCTCCCTTTTCCATCTGGAGAATCAGGAGCCTCGCTGGACTGCCCCCGATGAAGAGGATCGCTATCCCGTTACCACCATCCTCGCAGAACTGCTCTCTTATGATCCCAAAACCCTTACGGAAGAACAGGAGCTGACCTATAACATCCTCAAGGATACCTGTACTCAGTCGGTGAATATGGCGTCCGGCGATTACTACTATTTTTATACCTACCTTGATGTAAGTACCGGAGTTCAGTCCATGATCCCCGTGAATCTGGCGGAATATGAGTTCTATGCCGAAAAGGATGTCACCGACTACCTTTCACTGCTGGAACAGTTGCCCGATTATATGGACAGCATTCTGGAATGGGAACGGGAGCGCGTGGAGAAGGGCTACGGTCCTTCGGATACCACGCTGGACCTCTTGATCGAACAGTGCGACGAAATCCTTTCCGAAGGCTCGGATTTCTATCTGATCGACACCTTCCGTGAGAAGACGGATGCGCTGACCTTCCTGAGTGATACACAGAAGAAAAACTATGAACAGCGGAATCTGGAGCTTGTGACGGGACCCTTCATGAGTGCTTATCAGACTCTGCGGGATGCGCTTGACTCCTTCAAAGGGAAGGGAACCAACGATAAGGGTCTGGCAGGCTACCAAAACGGAGCCCGGTATTATGAAATGCTTGTCGGACAGATGACCGGAACCGAGTATACCTGCTCCGAGATGATCAATCTGCTGGAAAACGATTTTGACGATCTGCTGGATGAATACTATTCGCTGTATTATTCGAAGCCGTCGCTGTTTGAGTCCTATATCAACGGAGAGATCGCCGTCGGACTCACCGATCCGAAGGAGATTCTCGACTATATCCGTCCCAAGCTGGACGGCCATTTCCCCGCCATTTCGGGAGATCAGTATGTGATAAGCTACCTGCCCGAGTCCATGGGAAAGGTCATGAGCGGGATGCTTGCCTACTATATGACCCCGCCGGTGGACAGTTATCTGACGGGAAAGATCACCATCAACGGAGAAAGCACCGATCTGTCCCAGATGTATACCACGCTGGCACACGAGGGCTATCCCGGACATATGTATCAGCATATCTATTATTACAGCCTGAATCCTTCCAATATCCGAAAGATGCTGTCCTGTACCGGTTACAGCGAGGGCTGGGCGGTGTACGCCGAGAATTATGCCCTTTCTCTGTACGACTACGGTCGTTCCGGGGATAATTCCACCGTCGCACGGCTGATGCAGATCGACAACTGCCTTATGTGGAATATTTCCTGCCGTGTGGATATCGGAATTCACTACGAGGGATGGTCGATAAAGGAACTGGAAACCTATCTGGAGAAAAACGGGTTCGACGGCTCCGCCGCACAGGAGATCTTTGACGGCATTGTGGGATCTCCGGGAACCTATCTGCCCTACTATATCGGTTTTCTGGAATTTTCCGATCTCTACTATACGGCTAAAGAAGAGCTGGGAAAGAAATTCGATCCCGTCGCCTTCCATGAGTCCCTGCTGAGAACCGGCCCCTGCCCCTTCAAGTATGTCCGCCAATCGGTGGAAAAGTATCTGAAGGATGCGAAAAGCAAATGAGAATTCGGACCCTGCCTAAGGAGAAACGGTGGGGATGTTGATGGGAGAACGGCATCGGAAACGCCTTCTCATGCGGGATTTCGCCCGTTTCGGCGAAGCTGTACCGCCTTTTCCACAGTAAAAACGACAGTTTTCCCCGATTTTCCACACGCTTTTCCACAAAATCGACAATTTTCCCCACTTTTCCACAATCAAGCCGTGGAAAAGTGGGGAAAAATCTGTTTTGCTGTTGGGATTAAGGTTGTTCGTCCTTGACCGGAGGCATTCGGATGAAACGGGTCGCCTGCTTGAGACATTGGATGTTCACCGACCGATGCTCACCGGCGTTTTCGCCGTCCACCGTCCATGCCGTGGGCTCGGCGGTTTCGATGCAAAGACTGTCCGCCTTGAGCAGCGTCATCTCCGGATTGTTGAAATTGGAAGAGGTCAGGGCGAGAATCAGCGCATTGAGCTTGAACAGATCGGAAGGCCGGCGGATGATCAGAACCTCAAAGAGACCGTCGGTAAAATCCACCTCGTCCGGGGGCAGCTTCAGTACCCCTCCGATGGAGGTGGTGTTCATGACCGAACACAGGATAACATCGTCCGCTTCAAATACCCCGCCGTTATGGGTGATTTTCACCTTGTAATTCCGGATATTGCCCAACTCTCCGATGCCCGACAGAAAGTAGGCAAAGGAACCCAGGACATTTTTCATGTCCTGCGGAGTATCGTAGGAGGTTTTGGCGAAGGCGCCGAAGGTGGCGGTGTATACAAATCTGCGCTGACCGGCAAATAACCCCACATCATGGGGAATGGGCGCTCCGTCCACAATGGCCTGGGCAGCCTGCGCAATCTTTTTCGGGATTCCGGTGGCAGTGGCAAGATCGTTGGTGGTTCCGCAGGGGATATAGCCGATGTCCACGGGATGGGACAGCTTTGCCACGCCGTCCAGAACCTGCCCGACGGTTCCGTCTCCGCCGCAGCAGATGACGGTGTTGAACTCCTCCGCCTCGGCGGCAGTGTCGGTGGCATCGCCGGAATATTCGGTCAGGTGAACGGTGAGATCGTATTTTTGGGATAGAATGGATACGATGGCGTAAAAATGAGTTTTGCCCTCCTGCTTGCCCGCCTTGGGATTCAGGATCAGCAGAGCTTTCTTTTTTCGTAAGGACATTTCAGAACACCTCTTTTTCAATGATTGGCATCTGTTTTATCTCTATTCTACCGTTCTTATTCTATCACTTTTTTTTCCGTAAATCCTGACCAATCTGGGAACATTTTGTGAATTTAACTTTGCTTAACGAAATTTTGACAATCGGTGCAAATCGGCGGGATCTGCACCAAATTTTTTGCCGGTCGGAGCGGCGACGATCCAAAGCCTCCGAGGGAACAAATCCAAGCGTGGGGGAAAGAGAGTCCACCGTGTTCAACTCCTTCCGTCCTCCTGCGGATGACACCTCCCTCAGAGAGGGCGGCTCGACGAGCCAAAGGCTCCGAGGGGACAAATCCGAGCGTGGGGGAAAGAGGCACGCCCCCACTTCCTTGGCTGCCGACATATTTTTTTCTGGATGAAAAATGAATCTGTCCGCCCTGTTGGGATACGCTGTGAGCCAAAGACTCCGAGGGGACGAATCCGAGCATGGGGGAAAGAGAGTCCACCTCTGTCATGGGAGGCGGAACGCCGATCACATAGGAGATGGGGGTTCTCAGGGGAAGAACCCTGGGTTCTTCCCCTGAGCG
>JBJDZJ010000159.1:0-7426 GCA_051867915.1 Eubacteriales bacterium | reverse complement strand
GTCGAATTTTCGGAATAGTCGCTCGTTTAGTTCGGCTATAATTTGCTTCATGCGAGCAAAATTTCAGAAAAGCTTAGGAAAATTCGACGCTTTTGCTCCGCAAAACGACGGTGAAAGCAGTCGAGTCGAATTTTCGGAATAGTCGCTCGTTTAGTTCGGCTATAATTTGCTTCATGCGACTATTTTAGCACGCCCGAATCCAATTGTCAAGAATTTGCATAAAAATCTCAAAAAAACTTGCAATCCGAGGGAAAGTGTGATAAAATAATTGAGAATTACAGTCTGATAGTTGCATGGAGGTAGTTATGGCATTCGAGCGCGTGCAGGAATTTTCCGAAAAAATGACCCGGAATATTGCAAAGGTGCTTTACGGTAAAGAGGAAAAGATCCGACTGGTTCTGGTCGCTCTGCTGGCAGGGGGTCATGTCCTGCTGGATGACATTCCCGGAACGGGAAAGACCACGCTTGCCAAGGCACTGGCAAAATCGGTGGAGCTGGATTATAAGCGGATTCAGTTTACCCCCGACCTTTTGCCATCCGATATATCCGGAATCAATTTCTTCAATCTCAAGACCTCGGAATTCGTCTTCCGTGAGGGACCGGTCTTTACCAATATCCTGCTGGCGGACGAAATCAACCGTACGACGCCCCGAACTCAGTCGGCACTACTGGAGTGTATGCAGGAGAGGCAGACCACGGTGGACGGCGTGACCGTTCCTCTGCCCGATCCCTTCTTCGTTATTGCGACTCAGAACCCCATTGAAAGCCAGGGCACCTTCCCGTTGCCTGAGGCACAGCTGGACCGATTCTTTCTGAAAATATCCCTCGGCTATCCTGCCAAAGAATCGGAAATGGAAATTCTGGAGCGATACGGCTCAGACGATCCGCTGGAGCATCTGGGCGTCGTCTGCACCCGTGAAGAGCTGGCGGCGGCACAGGCAGAACTGGCGAGCGTTACCGTATCGGAAAAACTGCGGGAATATGTCATAGCCGTTTGTTCCGCAACCCGTACCGACGAGCGTCTGAGATTGGGAGCCTCTCCCAGAGCCTCCCTGGCGCTGATGAAGGCGGCAAGAGCCTATGCGGCAATCTCCGGTCGGGACTATGTGATCCCCGACGATGTCAAGATCATGGCGGTACCGGTTCTTTCCCACCGTGTGATTACCCGCTCGGGCAATACCACACGCCTTGCCGATTCGTCCGATCGGATCATCGAATTCATTCTGGAACGGGTCAGCGTCCCCGTAGGCTGATTCATATGCCTTCCGGTATTTCTGTTCGAAAGGAGGTCCGTGTCTGTGCCCATCGCCTTGATTGCGGCAATTATCGCCCTGTACCTGATTCAGTCTGCCATTTATGAAAAGAATCTGCTGGATTCCATCCGATACGATGTCACTCTCTCGCAGGAAGAGGTTTTTGCCGGGGATTTCATCTATCTGTATGAGAACATCTCCAACGATCGGGGGGTGGCGATCCCCTATGCCAGAGTCGATACCGAACTGCCCGACGGAATGGGCTTCGTCCTGTCCGGAAAGGGCGGGTCAACCTATCAGGAGGGGTATATCCAGAGCGTGTTCACGCTGGACGGACATTCCACCGTTTCCCGCAGATGGCGGGTCTGCTGTAAAACCCGAGGGGAATACCATCCCGGTAGCGTCCTGCTGGTGACCAACAACCTGCTGGGACTCAAATCGGCATCCAAACGGTATGTGGTTCCGATTTCAAAGCAGAATCGGCTGGTGGTCCTTCCCCGAACCGTCGATCTGGATTCGACCTTCCGCTCCTCCTGTCAGCTTCCGGGGGAGGCGGCTCTTCCCAGAGGGCTGTTCACAGATCCGCTTCTTCGGCGGGGATCCCGTGAATACACCTCAAACGATCCCATGAATCGCATCAACTGGAAGTCCACAGCCGCAAGGGGACATCTGATGGTCAACGAGGAGGAGGTCACCTGCTCTGCGTCCTTCCATATTCTTATCAATATGCAGTCCAGAGATTTTGAGAAAAATCCCAAGATTCCGTCGGTTCCCTATTACATTGAAGACAACATTACGGTGGCGGCGTCTCTGCTTGCCAGAATCGCCGAATACGATACACCCACGGCCCTGATTGCCAATGCCTTTCCCGCCGATTATCAGCGGGCGGACGGGGAAAATCTGCTCTATTCGCCTGCCTACCGGGGGCAGGGGGATGTCATCGAAGGGCTTCGCCTGCTGGCAAGACTTCAGCTTGAGATCACCGTTCCCCTGGAGAAAATGCTGGATGAGGTTTTGGCAAAGCCCTATTACTATGCGCCCGACGGAAATCTGATCTTCGTCTCTTCCTTTTTCAATCAGCGTATGCTGATCTTCCATGATCGAATGCGAAGGCATGGAATTGAGGTCACCTTTTATCTGACCACCTCCCAAAGAACGGTGGACATTCCCGATGATGTCGAGGTTTTCACCGTCTATAACGGAAAAGGGGGATTCTCATGAAACACATCTCCCGAAAGCCGAACGGTTCGCCTTCCAGGCGCACCGATCCGGTCTTCCGATTTTTCCAAATGCTGTCGATCGCTCTGACGGTGTGGACGGTGGGGCGGATGCTCCTGCCTTACAATGAGTGGATGCTCCTGTTGATCTTCCCCCTGACTGCGGTTGCCTTTTATCTGCAAACGGGGCTGTGCCGCCTGTATCCCAAAAAGGAGAGAGATCGGATTTCTTTTTCACAGACTCTGCCTTTGATCGCATTGTGGGCTCTTTTGTCGGTTGCCGCTTACGGCCCGATTTACGGTTGGTTGGAAGGGGGATTGCTTCCCGATCTTCATTATTCTTCGGATTTTGCCACATGGACCGTATTCACCGTCTGTTTCCTCTTTCTGATGCTCCTGACCGTTTCCCTTGTGGCAGTGATACCGCCGTCCTCCTTTTTCTCCTACGGTTCTGCCTATACGGTAGGGATAGTCTATCTCATCCTCTGGATCCTGACGCTTTTCGGAGAACGGTCTGTAAACGGCAGGCTGATGCTTTCGGCAGGACTGATTACCGTCTTCTATTTCGTGGCGATGAATCAGATGGGAATCGACGACCTCAGCAAGAAATCCAGGGTTATGGGCGTTACACCGGAGCTTCGGGGAAAGAATCTGAAGCTGACAGGACTTTCTCTTCTGGGACTGGCGGGACTTTTCGTTCTGTTTGTAATCCTGCTGACGGGCATCTATTTTACCGCCAAATCCCTGCTATTCTTCATCCTTCGTGCAACCCTGAATGAAGAGTCTACGGCGGCACGGGATGTACAGGCACAGCTTTCCACCCTGTTCTCGGGCGGACTTTTTGAATCGCCGTCGGTCAATAAGATCCTGTATGCCATTTTCGCCGTGGCTATGGTGATCCTTTTCCTCTTTGCCTGCGTCAGAATGATTACTCACAGTCAGATCCGGCTGAGGGACATTCCCGCAAAACTGTTTTCCCTCTGGAAAAAACTGCTGAAAAAACTGCGGGAACTGTTTGAATGGCGCCGTCCCCGGCACTATATGCCCAAACAGACGGCACCGCAGCCCTATCAGGATCAGGTTACCCGAATGAGCCCGTCTTCCTATCGGATGAGCGCCCGCAATCTTGACAGCTTCAACCGCCATCTTCGGGAAATACCCGAAGCAGGTGAACGCTTCTGCTACGCCTACGGCGTGTTGATCGGTCAATGGAGGCGGATGGACCGTGCAAAATCATCGGTACCGCTGATTGGCATGACTCCCCGTGAGATTGAAAAAAAGCTGGTTTCGGAGGGGCAAAGCGGATTCACCGAGATCACCCGGCTATATGAAACCATCCGCTATGCCGGGAAGCCCGTCTCCGATGCGGATGCCGAGCGGCTGACCGGCAGAATGTGCGTCTATATCGAGGACAATTTCAATAAAATGACAAAAGGAAACAAATTATGAGAGAATACCCCAAATTTACCGTCACCGCCAAGGCGGAGAGAGCCATTCGAAAGGGACATCCGTGGGTTTACGGCGAGGAAATCACGGCAGTGGACCGCCCCTATGAAAACGGCGCCATTGTGGATGTCTGCTCCCCCAAGGGAAGCTGGCTGGGCGCAGGATTTGTCAGCGATCACAGCAAAATCCGTGTCCGACTGATTTCCCGCAATACCAACGACCGCTTTGACGAAGCCTTCTGGACCCGCCGTCTGACCTATGCGATCGACTATCGAAGACGGGTCATGCCCGGCGACGATTTCAAGTGCTGCCGCCTGATCTTCGGTGAGGCCGATCAGTTCCCGGGACTGACCGTGGACCGTTTTGATCGGATTCTGGTAACCCAGACCCAATCCTACGGTATGGAGCAGATCAAATCCTTCCTTTTCCAAAAGCTCGCCGATCTGCTTCGGGAGAGCGGAGAGGAGATCGACGCCATTTATGAGCGAAATGATGTTCCGCTTCGGGAAAAGGAGGGACTGACCCAGTACACCGGATTCTTCCCGCTGGACGGAAAAATTCCCGATACAGACGGTCATGTTACCATCTGCGAAAACGGAATTTTCTACGATGTGGACTATATAAACGGTCAGAAAACCGGATATTTTCTCGATCAGAAGTACAATCGGAAGGCGGTGGCAAGACTGTCTCCCGGAATGCGGGTGCTGGACTGCTTCACCCATACGGGCGCCTTTGCCCTGAATGCCGCATCGGCTGGCGCCGCTCATGTGACGGCGGTGGACATTTCTGCCGAGGCAATCGAGAGAACCCGTGCCAATGCCTGCCGCAATCATCTTGAAGATCGGATGGACTTCGTCTGCGCCGATGTGTTTGATTATCTGAAACAGCTTGCCGAGGAAGGAAAGCGGGGCTACGATCTGATCATCCTGGATCCGCCCGCCTTTACGAAATCCCGTTCAACCGTAAGAGACGCCTATCGGGGCTATAAGGAAATCAATCTCAAAGCCATGAAGCTCCTGCCCCGAGGGGGGTATCTGGCAACCTGCTCCTGCTCCCATTTTATGGAAAACGATCTCTTCTGCAAAATGCTGACCGATGCCGCATCCGATGCCGGCGTGTCCCTGCGTCAGATCGAGGTACGCACCCAATCCTGCGATCACCCCATTCTCTGGGGCGTCCCCGAGACCGACTATCTGAAATTCTACATTTTTCAGGTGGTATAATCAAATTCTCCGGAGCCGTGGACGGCCCCGGAGAATTTTTTCCATTTTCGACATTTTTTTCCAAATGTACCGTTTTTGGTACTGCTGATGAATATAATAAAGACATAGAGAATAAACATGAATCAGCAAACGAAAGGACGGTAAGAAAAATGGATCGGATTATGGATTATGACAGACTGTTCAACGAAAAGGGGGAGCAGGCCAACATCTTCACGGATTGCAGCATCGGAGGGAATTATCATCGGGAGGAGTCGATCGAGCCTGTCGAAAGGTACATTCCCGTAAATCCGAATGAGCAGACCGGGTACTGCGGCAGGGACGGGAAGTCTCAGGTAGCACCCCATCGCTATGCCCGCCGCACCCCGGTGCGCTATCTGGATTTCGATACCTTTGACGATCCCGACCAAAGCCGTGAAGAGGCGATGGAATCCTTCCGCAATCTTGCAATTCTTTTCGCCTCGGCGATCACGGTCATTGTCGCCGCCCTGCTTATTCTGTAAGAGCGCAAAAAACAGGGAAGGGCATTTTCGTGTCCTCCCTGTTTTTCGTTGTCAATCGGTCCTGCCGTAAAGAGTCAGCTCCGACAGCTGGAATGTCATGCCTTCAAGGTCGCAATAGTCGATCAGAAGCATGTAGTGTTGATAGGGGGTCGGATCGTCAACCGAAAAAGCGCACTCGGTGAAATTGGCATCGGGCAGATCGGAGTCAAAGACCTGATCCAGAAGATCCCATCCTTCGGGAACCTTGCCCGAATCAAAAAGATCATCGTTCATTGCCATTTCATCGGTCATTTCCAGGTTGGTACCGTAAAGCCTCCATGCAACGGGATTGCGGTTGGGATGGATTTCGTTGTCATTGGCGGTGGTGAAGGAATAATGGGTCACTATGACCTGTTCTGTCATGGACCAGACAACCGAGGAGCAGGATTCAACCACACTTCTGTTTTCACGCCATTTGGTATTGAGATTTCTGTCAAAAAGGCAGTTCGGTTTTTCCTGTTCGTATTCGTCGAACACGACATCAACTGTCCAATCGAATCCTCCGGCTATTGTATGCGGAAGAAGCCGATCATAATACGCATCCATCAGATTGATGCTGTCGCCGACCAACTGTGCAACCGCATCGGCGCCCTCGGCGTGGTTGTCAAAAACCGGAGCTATGCCGTATAGAGTCAGCTCCGACAGCTGGAAAGATGCTCCTTCAAGGTCGCAATAGTCGATCAGAAGCATGTAGTGTTGATAGGGGGTCGGATCGTCAACCGAAAAAGCGCACTCGGTGAAATTGGCATCGGGCAGATCGGAGTCAAAGACCTGATCCAGAAGATCCCATCCTTCGGGAACCTTGCCCGAATCAAAAAGATCATCGTTCATTGCCATTTCATCGGTCATTTCCAGGTTGGTACCGTAAAGCCTCCATGCAACGGGATTGCGGTTGGGATGGATTTCGTTGTCATTGGCGGTGGTGAAGGAATAATGGGTCACTATGACCTGTTCTGTCATGGACCAGACAACCGAGGAGCAGGATTCAACCACACTTCTGTTTTCACGCCATTTGGTATTGAGATTTCTGTCAAAAAGGCAGTTCGGTTTTTCCTGTTCGTATTCGTCGAACACGACATCAACTGTCCAATCGAATCCTCCGGCTATTGTATGCGGAAGAAGCCGATCATAATACGCATCCATCAGATTGATGCTGTCGCCGACCAACTGTGCAACCGCATCGGCGCCTTCGGCGTGGCTGTCAAAAACCGGAGCTATGCCGTAAAGAGTCAGTTCCGACAGCTGGAAGGTCGTGCATCCGATGTCGCAATAGTCGATCAGAAGCATGTAGTGTTGATAAGGGGTCGGATTGTCAACCGAGAAAGCGCATTCGGTATAGTTGGCGTCGGGCAGATCGGAGTCAAAGACCTGATCCAGAAGAACCCACCCTTCGGGAACCTCTCCGGAATCGAAGAGATCATCGTTCATCTTCAGATCTTCGGTCAATTCCGAATTGCTGCCGTAAAGCCTCCATGCAACGGGATTGCGGTTGAGATAGATTTCGTTGTCATTGGCGGTGGTGAAGGAATAGTGGGTCACCGTGACCGGCTCGCTCATGGACCAGACAACCGCGGAGCAGGATTCAACATCTGCACTGCCGCAACACCATTTGGTATTGAGATCTCTGTCAAAAAGGCAGTCCGGCGTTTCGTCGACGATGCCTGCAACGCTATCAGGCCAGATGTAGCCGGTTCTGACAGAAAGTTCATCGTGATAGGCACCAAAATACTTATCCATCAGATTGATGT
>JBJDZJ010000158.1:0-7496 GCA_051867915.1 Eubacteriales bacterium | reverse complement strand
TAGTCTTGAAAACTTTTTGTTTTTTCATGTGTCTACTCTATGGGGATTATATCAAATCGGGTCGTTATGCCCGTTTTTTGGACGGTTTTGGAATTTCACCTGCCAGTTCAAATCCCTTTTTCGCCGCAATGACCGCAATAAACTCATTGATAACGGCTGCGGCGGCAATGGTCCCCTGTACAATCTGAACCAGGGACGGCGCCGATGAAAGCGTCGAGCAAATGATGCCTGTAAATACCAGCGACACACCCGAATGAGGAAGCAGGGTCAATCCGAGAAATTTTTGAACGGAAGGCGGCATTTTCATGATTTTGGCTCCCGATCTCGCTCCGAAATACTTTCCGAAGGCCCGTGCCGAAATATAGACAAAGGTATACAAACCGGCACCGAGAATCAGACGGTAGTTCAGAGGTGCGCCCAGATCCACAATTGCGGCAAGCAGGGAGATTCCGAGAATCGGAGAAAATACTTTTGAAATCTGACTCAACCGCTCCGGTGTAACAAGATTGGAAAACACCGCCGCAAAGGAAACGCCCATCAGCATATAATTCAGGGTGATTCCGGACAGCAGAAAGGTATTGACCAGCCAACCGATCAGCATGGTTCCCGTGATTCCGAGAAGCAATACGGCAAGCGTCGGCAGAGGCTTGCTGCATCTTTTCAGCAGAAGTCCGATGGGGAATCCGACGGCGGCGCCGATGAGGACCGGTAGGAAAATCATGACGGGAATCATATACAGAGGAACCGCACCGCCGGACACCTGCCGCGCTACCAGCGAATTGACGGTGAAGAATACCGCAATTCCGACAACATCATCCAGTACCGTCATGGGAAGGAGCGTATCGGTGACCGGGCCTTTGGCGTGGAATTCGTTGACGATGGACAATGCCGGCGCAGGCGCCGTGGCAAGGGCAATGCCGCCGAACACAAACGCAAGGTAGACGGGAACCTTCATAAATGCAAAAATCAGACCGAATACGAGGCTGACGACGGCGAATGTCCCGAGAGATTGGGTCAGGGTTGTTACGACCAGCGCCTTCCCGTAGCTTTTCAGCTTTTTCCAGATCAGTTCCGTTCCCAGCATGACGCCGAATGCCGTTTGCATCCACATGATAACGGTTTTATACCATCCGGCATCCATCACTTCCTGAGGCATCAGCCCGACGGCGTGAGGCCCGAGCAGCATTCCGACAATCAGCCAGCCCAAAATGGCAGGCATCTTGATTTTTGCCATTCCCTTCCCTGCCGCAAAGGCAAGGGCAAGGACGGCAAACCAGCGAAGCATGTTTACGATCATGATTCCGATTCTCCTTTTGCTATTCCGTATATCATATATTCCAACAGTTTTGAGACGGTCCTCTCGTGGAGGCTGACCTTTTCATTCAGGACCATTTTTTGAAAGGCGGGACTGCTGAAATAACCGTTCAGGATCGTTTGCATCAGATGAAAATAGGACAGAGCCTCATCGGTGGTGATACCGTCCCGAAGATTCAGCGCATCCAGCGTCTTCCGGCAGACGGCGTCATTCAGCTGATTGAACTTTGCAAGCGCAGCGCCGATTTCATCCGACAAATGCGGCGGAGGATTCAGCAGAGCCTCGAAAATAATATGGGCTTCATTGGGATAGGTGTGAAAGAAGCCCATTCGAGCGGTCATATACCGGTTGATATCCGCAGTACCCTCGCTTTCACGGATATATTCTGTCAATTTTTCGCAGCTATGCTTGAGACAGATCAGGTAAATCTGATCTTTACCGGTAAAATTGTGGTAAATCAGCCCTTTGTTGATCCCGCTTTTGCTGATATTGTTCACCGTCCCGCCGGAATAGCCATTTGTCCCGAATTCCGCCATTGCCGACTCCACGATCTTCGCTACGGTGATTTCCGTTTTTTCGCTTTTCTTCACAGTTGCTCCCCCTTAAACACGATATACCGAGTTGCCAATCACTATTATAGCGATTGTATACCGGTCGGTCAATAATATAATTGTAAATTTTTTTCGATATTCCGTTGATCCGTTCAAAAAAGGCCAGAAATCGAAAGAGATTCCCTTCCGATTCTGCCCCCTATGCCGGATCCCGTCTGATCTTCAAAAAAATCTCCGAAAAATTTGATATTCAATGCAATAAAACGACCTGTCTGCGGATTATTCTGATGAAGGGAGTGTTGTAGATGTCCGCTGATGTTTCAGTCCGGTTTTCCGGGAATCGCTTGGACGCAAGCGCAGAAAAACTGGATGAATATCTGAATCAAATCGCCGACGGCGACCGTGAGGCCCTTGCGGCAATCTATCAGGCAACAAGCGAATGCGTTTACGGCTATGCCCTTTCGATTTTGAAAGACCCGAATGACGCTCAGGATGTGATGCAGGACTGCTATCTGAGCATCTATTCATCCGCGCATCTTTATCAAAGCCGGGGAAAGCCGATGGCATGGATCCTAACCATCGTGCGAAATCTTTGTCTGAAAAATATGCGCGGGCGAACCAAAACCGTCAGCATCGACGATGAGGATCGGAATCCCGATCTTCCGGAGAATACCGGGCTGTCCGTTGAGGATCGGATGACGCTCTCCTTCTGTATGCGGCAGCTTGGCGACGAGGAACGGCAGATTGTGGTGCTGCACGCAGTCAGCGGTCTGAAGCACAGGGAGATCGCCTCCCTGATGAATCTTCCCCTGTCAACGGTTCTTTCAAAATATCATCGGGCCATTAAAAAACTTAAAGACGCATGGGAGAAAGGTGAATAAGGTATGAAAAAACGAGATATCGAAAAGCGGCTGAGACAGGCATTTTCAAATGCCACCCCGGATGTGCTTGACGGCATCCTTTCCGAATGCGAAGATCAGAAAGGCAGGGTTATCGTTATGACAAATTTCAAAATCAAAAACAGATTTGCAAAATGGGCGGCTTGCGCCGCAGCCGTATGCGTACTGCTTGCGGGCGGACTGTTCGGTATGCACATTTATCAGACAAACTACAAAGTCGATTCGGTGGTTTCTCTGGATGTCAACCCCAGTATTGAGATCCAAACCAACCGAAAGGAGCAGGTGCTGACCGTCAAGGCTCTGAACGAAGACGGAAAAATCGTGATCGGGAATATGAATTTCAAGGGCAGTGACCTTGAAGTAACCGTGAATGCCCTGATCGGATCCATGCTTCGCAACGGCTATCTCAGCGAGGTTGCCAATTCGATCCTGGTTTCCATCGACGGAAGCGACTCCGAAAGAACCGCCACCCTTCAGCAGAAGCTGGTGGATGAAATCAACAGTCTGCTCCAGACCGACACCTTCAGCGGTGCGGTTCTCTGCCAGACCGTGTCCCCCGACGACGATCTGAAGTCCATTGCCGAAGAATACGGTATTTCAAAAGGAAAGGCACAGCTGATCAGTCAGATTGTGGCGCATAATCCTCTGTATTCCTTTGAAGAGCTTGCCGCTCTGACCATCAACGAACTGAATCTTATAAGCGAAGCCGGAGATATTCAGCTTGAAAACACCAGCTCGGTCGGTTCTGCCAGCGAAAAGGCCTACATCGGCATGGAGACGGCCAAAGAGATTGCATATGCCGACGCAGGCGTTACGGCTGACAGCATTGTCACTAAGTTCGAGATTGAGCTGGATTACAAGCACTCCGTCATGGTTTATGAGATTGAATTTGTCTGCGCAGGCACCGAATATGAGTACGAAATCAATGCACTCACGGGCGAAATCCTGAATGTTGAAAAGGAAGTCAAGGAAAAGGATCCGACCGCAGATGTCACTGTCAGCACGGAAACGGCAAAGACCATTGCCTTTGAACATGCAGGAATCACTGCCGAAAGCACTGTCACCGAGCTTGAAATTCAACTTGACAACAAGAATTCCTCCGTCATTTATAAAATCGAATTCAAGTGCGACAAATCCGAATATGAGTATCAGATCAATGCAATCACCGGAGAAATCATTGACTATAAGAAAGAGATCAAGGACGGACAGCAGGAGTCCGGCGACAGCCAGTCCTCCGGAACGGACACCGTGATCGGCAAGGAGGCAGCAAAGGCCGTTGCCTTCCGGCATGCCGGCGTTTCCGCCGACAGGGAGGTCTCCGAGCTTGAAATCAAGCGCAATTACGAAAACGGCGTCGTCATCTACGAGATCGAGTTTATCTTCAACGGCTGCAAATACGAGTACGACATCAATGCCGCCACCGGAGAGATCATCAACTGTGAGACAGAGATCAAGGACGGACAGCAGGAGTCCGGCGACAGCCAGTCCTCCGGAACGGACACCGTGATCGGCAAGGAGGCAGCAAAGGCCGTTGCCTTCCGGCATGCCGGCGTTTCCGCCGACAGGGAGGTCTCCGAGCTTGAAATCAAGCGCAATTACGAAAACGGCGTCGTCATCTACGAGATCGAGTTTATCTTCAACGGCTGCAAATACGAGTACGACATCAATGCCGCCACCGGAGAGATCATCTGATCCAACCGGAGATGAAATCCGTGTGAATGGAGCCAAAGAAAGCGGTGCTGTCGCAAGTGGAAATTTGCGGCAGCACCGTTGCTTGATATTGGGATCAGGTGACCGGTGCCTGACCGGGTTCAAGTCCCAACTTCTTTTGTCCCTACTTTTTTCATTTGCGAAAGTGTAGTATAACGGTACATAAAGTGGGGTAAGGACCATAAAAGTATACCAAGGATTCACTATTTACCCCTGTCGGTTCAACAGGAAAGTTTCCAAATTGGTTTTGTGATGGTACTTTATGGAAGCTACTCTATCCTTCCGGAGTACAATATCATTCAAGGCGATATTGTTGATTGCCGCAATCGCAACGATATAGTGGAGCATATCTGCCAGTTCTGTACCCAGTTTCTCCTGAAGATCGCTTTCGTCAGAGGACTTCCTACCTGCCCGTTTGTTCAAGACTTCCGCAACCTCACCGATTTCTTCCACCAGCTTCATGAACAGACCCTGCTCATTGGCCCAGCCTCCATAGCGATCAGATAAGTAAGCCTGCAAGGCTTCAATTGTGATGTTCATGATTTATTCTCCTTTGCGGTTCTGCAGGATGCAATCAGAAGTCTGCGTATATTACCGCAGAGTTTTTCCACATACTGATATGTGGTGATATCAATTCTTTTGGTTTCATACATCAGTTTTAACCAATAACTTGTTTCATTGGATTCTTTCAAAGCAATTTCCAGCTTAGCAATAAAGTCTTTTTTGCTCTGCGCATATTGTGCTTCATGAATATTGGCGCCAACGGAAGTGCCTGCTCTTGCAAGCTGATCAATCATGTAGGAGCTCTTCGGAGTTTTCACCCCGTCAACAAGATTTACAATTGCAACTGCAAATTCAAATGATAACGCAAGCAATTTGTTCTCAGCCATACCCGCACCTCCGTTTTCTTCATAATACAGAAAACGAACACATAATTCAATGATATATCGCTTACGCGATATGATATACGGCTAATGCCGCATGATATACTTGCTACGCAAGCATGATATAATATCCGTTCCCTTCATACGCGAAGCGTATATCATCTGCGAAGCAGATATCATACCGTCAGGTATATCATCCGTTTCCGAAGGGAACGGATATCATTGTAAAAAACCTCTTTCGTCTAATAGACAAAAGAGGTTTTTTACTTGGTGCGGGTGACAGGACTTGAACCTGCACAGCCTTGCGACCATAAGAACCTGAATCTTACGCGTCTGCCAATTCCGCCACACCCGCTGGTGCGAGAGACGGGACTTGAACCCGTATGGTGTACACCACACGCCCCTCAAACGTGCGCGTCTGCCAGTTCCGCCACTCTCGCATATTCCGTGCTGCGCTTGTGTCCCGCAACACTGAATATTATACTCATAAAATTTGATTTGTCAAGGGGTTTTGCGAAAAAAATCCATTATTTTTTCGCGCCCTGTTTTCATCGGGAAAATCAGACCGATTTCGGGTTTACAACTTCAGAATCAGAGTGGCAAAACCGAAGTAGACCAGCAGTGAAATGGCGTCCACGATGGTCGTGATGAAAGGCGATGCCATGACCGCAGGGTCAAACCCGATCTTCTGCGCAATAATCGGAAGGGTACATCCGATGAATTTGGCAACGACAACGGTGGCAAGCAGTGTCAGACAGACCACCAATGCCACCAGTACGGTCAGTCCCTGGGTGTGCATCAGAAGCATATCCACCAGCAGAATCTTGACGAAGCTCGCGGCAGAAAGAGTCAGACCGCAGAAAAAGGCAACCCGCAGTTCCTTCCACTGGACTCTGAAAATATCCCGGAACTCGATTTCATTCAGGGACAACCCGCGGATGATGGTGACCGACGCCTGGGATCCCGAATTTCCTCCGGTATCCATCAGCATGGGAATGAAGGCGGTCAGCGCCAGCGAGGAGGCCAGCGCATTCTCAAAACCGGTGATGATCATACCGGTGAAAGTCGCCGAAATCATCAGCAGAAGCAACCACGGAATTCTCGATTTCCAGATGGAGAAGACCGAGGTCTTCAGGTACCGCTCATCGGTAGGCGTAATAGCCGCCATGACCTGGATGTCTTCCTCTCTTTCCTCCGAGATGACATCCATTGCGTCGTCATAGGTGACGATACCCACAAGCCGGTTCTCTCTATCCACAACCGGCAGTGCCATTAGACCGTACTCCAGAAACAGCGTACCGACATCTTCCCTGTCCTCCATGGTGTTTACACTGATGATGTTGGTCTCCATCAGTTCTCCCACCGTCTGCACCTTGGACAGAAGCAGATCCTTTACGGTGACAACGCCGATCAGATGACGGTTGGTATCGGTGACATAGCAGGTGTATATGGTTTCCTTGTCCACGCCGGTGATTTTGATGGTGTCAAAGGCCTCGGTGATGGTCATGTGCTCCTTGAGTTCCACAAATTCCACGGTCATGATGCTGCCCGCAGAATCGTCAGGATAGTTCAGGATCTCATTGATTCCCTTTCGGGTTTCACCGTCGGCATTGGCAAGAATTCGCTTGACCACATTGGCAGGCATTTCCTCCACCAGGTCTACCGTGTCGTCCAGAAACATTTCGTCCAGCACGCTTCGAAGTTCCACATCTGAAAATCCGTGGATCAGCATCATCTGAATGTCGTGATCCATTTCAACGAAACATTCTGCCGCCTGTTCCTTATTCAGCAGACGGAAAAGGATCGGACGCTTGTCGTCAGGCAGTTCGGAAAGAAGTTCGGCAAGGTCAATGGGGTTCATTTCATTGAGCAGTTTTTGCAGTGCGGCATACTTTTTCTGGGACAACTGCTCCAGAATCTGATCGGTTTGCTCCATTCAATCAGTCCTTCCGTTTGAGAATAGCGAATTTCCGTATATAGAAACCTCTGTCTCAAAATACCACAATTTTATAGAGATTTTGTGTAAAATGTATGAACTCACGGTGAACGGGGGCGAAAAATTTTCATGCAAATCGGGGAAACTGTATATTTGTCAATGATGTGAGACCAGAAAAAGCGAAAAAACTGCGAGTATCGT
>JBJDZJ010000157.1:0-7581 GCA_051867915.1 Eubacteriales bacterium | reverse complement strand
AGGAACTATTATGAAAGTCAAACCGATTCATTCACTTATCTGTCTGACGATGGCGGCAATGCTTCTTCTTTCATCCTGCAACACCGGCACAGGAGAGGATACAACCACCGATTCAAGTACAAGCGATTCACAAACCGTTACAACCACCGAAGATCCCGGCACCGTTACGCCCAGCTCCAATACCATCACTGTAACCTGCGGATCCAAAAGTGCCAGCGGAGACGGCACCGTTGAGCTGAAGACCTCCCGGACCAGCTTCAAAAAGGGGAACAAAGTCACCGTCACTCTTCCCGAAGGTCAGCACTATGTCGCCTTCTGCCTTGCAAAAGATGTTCTGAAGGAATCCATTCTGTATGTCAGCGGAAGCACCTTTGAATACACCATTCCCAATCTGACTTACAGCTACCCCACTTCCGATCTGACTGCACCCACCATTACCGCCCGGATCCCCGATGATTCCGAACTGACGGAGTCCCACAACCTCGCTCTGAACCCTGCCGATCTGCTGGATCCCGGTATGAAAGTCACCGGCTACGAATACGACGCCTATTGGGACGGCAATGTCTTTCCTCACGCAACCACCTCCAGCATCTGCCGTTTTGCCACCAGCGAGGACTCCAAGTATCAGTTTGAAGTTCGCAACGCTATCGACGGCTACACCCAGAACAACGGTCACGGAAACTATCCCGTACAGTCCTGGGGTCCCGATTCCGATTTCAGCAACCGCACCGGCTACATTGCCGTTGATTTCGGTCATGATGTCGTGGTTGAAACGCTGAACATCTACATCCGTGCCGATTTCCCCCACGATACCTACTTTACCTCTGCCACCGTTGAATTAACCGACGGAAGCGAAATGGAGATTGAACTGACCAATTCCGCCAAGGTCCAGTCCTTTGATCTGGGCGGCCGTATCACATCCTCCATCAAGTTGACATCCATGAGCGTAGCCGCCGCAGGCGGATGGGCAGGACTCATGGAAGTTGAGGTCATCGGCTCCGAAATCGCCGGATAAATTCCCGAAGAAAACAAATGACCGTCACCCTGCCGCAGAAAATCGGCAAAGCGACGGTCATTTTTATCACAACCGCAGAATCAGATTTCGTACACGGTTTCCACACCGACAAGCGAGGAAAACAGATCAAAATACTTCTGACCCTTCTTTTTGAAATTGATGGGCATCCCTGACTCATTGATAAAACAATGCTCTGATTTTCCGGTTGCTTTGACAGCACCGGTCATACAGTCAATGACCCGATAGGAGAATCCGAACTTAACGCCGGTGCATTCGGTCAGCGTCAGAAGAATCGCCACCTGATCGCCGAAACGGGTCATGCTCTTAAAACTGCACTCTACCGACAGCACAGGCGCAACAAATCCTTCTTCTTCCATCTTCACATAGGGCGTTCCGATCTTCCCGAAATAATCAATCCGTGCCTCTTCAAACCAACGGATATAGTTGGAATGATGCACGATTCCCATCCGATCGGTCTCATAATATTTCACATCCCGAACATAGGCAGGGATTTTGACTTGCGATTCCATTCTGTTTTTCTCCTCCGGTTCTGCTTTCGTTCGATTATACTATACATTCGAAGCAAAGTCAAGGGCTTTTCAGCGTGATTCAAAAAAATTTCGGATAACCCTTGACCTTTTGAAAAAGCTGTATTATAATAGATTATCAGATTCAAGTGAAAGGACGATCGTCTCATGAACGAGCCTCGGTTTACGAAAATCAATCCCGCAGAATCGGATTTCTGCCAACCCACCACCATGCTGGAAATCTCCGACCCCTGTCTGCTGTCGGATAACGGGCGTTCCATTCTGTACGGAACCCTCCTGCAAAAGGATGCCGCCAAAGCATCCTACGGCACTGACACCGGATTCTTCTGCTATGTCGGAGAAGATCTGACTCGTTGGGCGGGACCTTTTCTTCTCTGCGACAATCCCACCGACGCAAAGGTTCTGTCTGCGCCCAAACTCATACAGGTCGGTGACAGTGTTTATCTGATCGGAAAGTACGAAACAGAGGAAAAAAACGGTCTGATCGTCTATCAATCGGATCACCCACTGGGCAAGTTCCGGTTTGTATCTTCCTTCCGCCTTTCAGTCGACTGCGTACCCGATGCCGACGAAAACGGAAAGCTGTCCCTCTATTCGGTGGAGGACGGAGAAGTGACCCTTCGGGAATTCTCGGACGATATGCTGCATCTCTCGGCTCCGACCAAGCTCACCAACAAGCTGAATGCAACATCCGCTCCCTGCCTGATCAAGGGCGGCGACCGCAATACGGTCGGACTGGTCGTTCCCACGGAAAAAGGTCTGATGCTGCTGTCGAAGCCCAAGAAAGAAAGCACAAAGCCATGGAAGGCGTCAAAGCTGAAATGGAAGTTGCCTGCCGACTCGGTTTCCTCATACAGGGATGACAGCGGCCGCGATCTCTTGGTAATCGGCCTCCATCATTCCTTTGCGCTGATTCCCTACACTTCGAAAAAGGGCAAGCTGACCCTCGGCGACGCCATTCTTCCCTACCGTGAGGAAGAGATTCAAGCCGTACAGCAAGCGCAAGCGGCTTTGGAGAAAGAGAACGGTACGGAGCCTTCTCAAAAGAGCAAAAAGGAGATTCATCTTCCCATCAGTCTCAGCACGCTTGCCGCCATCACCATTGCGCTGGTGTCCGCCGGCATCGGAATCATGATGGGTCTTACCACCGGCAAGGAAAAGAAGGAAAAGCCCGCAAAGGTCAAGAAAGAGAAAAAATCAAAATAGAATCGGTATATAGCCGAACCCTCCCGAAAGCGATCTTTCGGGAGGGTTCGGTTTATTTCAGTGTACCTTCGGGAAGAATCTCCCGGAAAGAGCGGATGGAGAGATCGGCGATCGCACGCTTTTTATCCTCGTCCTGAGCGGCTGAATCGTCATAGACCGACACGGTGGGAAATCCGGCTTCATGGGCGGTTTTCAGAGCATAGTAGGCGTCCTCAAAGACCAGACACTGATCGGGACGCAGACCGAAGGTTTCGGCGGCAATCTGATAAATTTCCGGGCGATCCTTGCCGTATCCCACACCTGTGCAGGTATACAGCCGCTCCAGATAGGGGTAGATGCCCGTCCTTTTCAGCACCAACTCTACCAGATACTGATCGGTGGCGGTGGCAAGGCAGATATGGATCTGATTCTGCTTCAAAAGCTCCAGCAGTTCCAGCGCACCTTCCTTGGGCATAGCCTCATTGCGGTAGTAATCCTCTACCGCACGGTCAACGCCTTCCATGATCTCTTCCATGCTGTCGGTCAGGTGATATTCCCGGGTAAAATACTCGGCGATCTGGGTCATGGACATGGGCTTCGTCACAATGCGCCAATCGGGATTGGGCGTCACGCCCTTGCTTCGAAGGTAGATTTCGCCTGCTCTGTCCCATATCGGCATGGAATCGGTAAGCGTTCCGTCCATGTCGAAAATCACACATTTTATCGCATCTTTATTTATCATTCTCTTTTTCCTCTCGGTAATTCATTCTGACCGAAATCAGATTCTCAACGGTTTGATCTTCTGCATCCAGAATCATCCAGACCCTTCCCTTTTTCACGGTGATCCGACTGTCCGTTCCCATAAACTCGTTGGATACGCCGATGGGATAATCGCAGGTCATAAGATAGTCGTGAAGGGGATATTTCAGCCCTTCGATGGTTACGGTTGCCCGATCGCCGACGCAAAACAGTGACAGAACCCCCTGATAGGAGGGATCGAACACAACCGTTTCCTCTGACAGCAGGGTCACGACTTTGCCGTCGCCCAGCAGATAGCCCTCAGCGCCGTGAATCGCCAGATAGGCAAGAGTCTGAAGGCTGGCAAGGGTCTGATCCAGCCTGCCCCCAAGCGCTCCCAGAATCACAAAGCGGCGATACCCTCGGGCAAGCCCTTCCTTGACAGCCAGCATGGTGTCGGTATCGTCTTTTTCCACAGGATGCACGATCACATTCCGGAATTCGGGAAGATGCCCCAATGAATCAAAGTCGCCCACCGTCAGATCGGCGTCCAGAGCCAGGGGAGCAAGATGGCGGACACCCGCATCGGCGGCAATGACGAAATCGCCGTCGGTACGCTCAATATGGATCTTTTCCACATCCATTGCGCCCAGAATATAGCAAACATTCCTGATTTTCATATGATAACTCCAAAAAATCGGGGAAATTCCCCGATTTTTATTGAATGTGAATCAAGCATCGGCGAATTTTCCCCTGCGGATTTACTCCGATGCAGATTCAGTATACCCTTCGGGAATTTCAAAAATTGCCTCATCAGGAACGCTATCGGAAAAGGATAGCACCTTCATAACCGACTCGGAAAAAACCTTTCCGTCGTACTGAACGGTCATCCGAAGCTCACAAAAATTCCCCTCTGAATCGTACACAAATCCGTAAACGGTGTGATCGCCCACTTGATACCGATATACCGTATTCGAATCTTCGGTTTGAACATTCTTGAATTTCAAGGTATTCTTGCCGATAAACACCGCATCGTAATTCAGATCAAGAGCCTGATAATTGCTGTATGTTTTTGATTCGGTATCCACGGCATAGCTACCGTTCTTAGTAAACAGAACGAAGGAATCTTCATCACTGCGAAGACAGACAGCCCCGTCCTTTTGAGCAATTGTTACGGTCCGGCTGATGTCATCATCGGAAAGATCAAGGGAAAGAGAGTAAGTACCCTTTTCCATACTCTCAACAGCAGGACATTGGGTTTTGCCGCAGGATGACAGCAGGAAGACACATAAAACAAGAATCAACCCTATCCGGAAGTTAAGGTAAGTACGCATTGTCAGCCTCCTTTATGTTGCTGTCGACTTTGGTGAAAACCTCTGCTTATTTGTCGGAAATCCGTCCGATTTTGCGGAATTTTTCGTAGCGGGCATTCAAAAGATCGTCCATAGGTGTAGAACAAAGCTGGCTTAGCTTTGCGGTCAGATCCTCTTTCACCGATGCGAAGACTTTTGCTCTGCCCTCTTCACTTTCATAGCTGTCGTCCTCGGGGATGATCTTTTCGATGACCTCAAGGGACAACAGACTTTCGGCATCCAGCTTCAAAGCCTCTGCCGCACGCCCGGCCTGGGAACTGTCTTTCCAGAGAATGCTTGCGCATCCTTCGGGTGAAACCACCGAATAGTATGCCCTTCCGAGCATCCAGACCTCATCTGCTACGGCAAGAGCCAGCGCGCCGCCGGATCCGCCCTCACCGATGACAATAGAAAGAATCGGCGTTTTCAGCGTCATCATTTCGTACAGATTTTCGGCAATGGCCTGACCCTGACCCCGTTCTTCTGCCTCAATATCGCAGGCAGCCCCTGCGGTATCTACCAGACATATGATGGGGCGGTGGAACTTTTCCGCCTGTTTCATGAGCCGCAGTGCCTTCCGATAGCCTTCAGGATGTGCGGAACCGAAGCCCCTCCTGATTTTATCGGCGGTGTCCTTTCCCTTTTCAATACCGACAACCGTTACCGGCCGATCGCCGAGCATGGCGATTCCCGCCATAATCGAGGGATCGTCTCCGAACCGTCTGTCTCCGTGAAGCTCGGTAAAATCGGTGAAAAGAGCCGATATGTAGTCAGACGCAACCGGTCTGTTCTTGCTTCTCGCTTTATGGATATTCTCAATTTCGTTCATTTTTGATCATGCCTCTCTCAAATTGCCGGTTTTCCCGGAATCAACCGTTTGCACAACTCTGATGGAACATCAGCAGCTTCCGGACAACCTCCCGGCAACGGCTTCTGGGAACAATATCGTCGATAAAGCCGCAATCCCGAAGGGATTCCGCAGACTGAAAGCCTTCCGGCAGTTTTTTACGGGTGGTCTGCTCCACAACCCGAGGACCGGCAAATCCGATCAGCGCCTTCGGCTCGGCAAGAATAATATCTCCGAGCATGGCAAAGGATGCGGTAACACCGCCGGTTGTAGGATTGGTCAGAATGGGAATATACAATCCACCTGCGTCGCTGTGACGCTTGACGGCTCCCGATACCTTGGCCATCTGGACAAGAGAGAGCATTCCCTCCTGCATTCTGGCACCGCCCGATACGGTAAACCCGACCACAGGCAGACTGTTCTCGGTAGCGTATTCAAAGAGACGGGTCAGCTTATCGCCGAGAACCGTACCCATGGAACCCATCATAAAATCGGAGTGCATGGCGAACACACAGCAGGGATAACCGCCGATGGTAGCATGGCCGGTGAGAATACCCTCGTTTTCACCGCTTTTGGTTCTGGCTTTTTCCAGTTTGGCGTCATAATCGGGAAAATTCAGAACATTCACAGAGGTAAAATCCCGATCATGCTCCACGAAACTCCCCTTATCCACCAAAAGGCGAAGACGGAGTCTGGGACTGAGTTTCATATAGTAGTTGCAGACGGGACAGCAGTAAAAATTATCCTTCAAATCCCGTCTTTTATTGATCGACTGACATTTGGGACAGGTATAGGTAATCTCAGGAGCTTGAACTTCGCCGTCGGGACCTTCCGATTCCAGCGCATTTCCGGCGCTCTTGAAGAAATTCTTGAAATTCATTTCACATATCCTCGATCCTTCATAAAGGATGTGGTATACTCGCCGCTGACAAATTCAGCTTCGGACAGCAGTTTCAGATAAAGATCACGGTTTGTCACCGGTCCGTCCAGAATCAGCTCGGTCAGCGCACCCTTCATTTTACGAATGGCCTCCTCGCGGGTTCCGGCATAGACAATCATCTTGCCGAGCATGGAGTCGTAGAAAGGAGGGATGGTATACCCCTGATAAACAGCGCTGTCGAAGCGCACTCCGGGGCCGCCCGGAATATGAAGACAGGTAATCTCTCCTGCCGAAGGGGTAAAATTCACCGCATCCTCCGCACAGATTCTGCACTCGATGGCATGACCTTTAAAATTGACATCGCTTTCGTCAAATCCTACGGGAATGCCTGCCGCTGTACGGATCTGCCATTTGACGATATCAATTCCGCACACGATCTCGGTCACAGAATGCTCCACCTGAAGACGGGTGTTCATCTCCATGAAATAGAAGTTATTGGAGCGGTCCAGAAGAAACTCAACCGTTCCCACAGTGCAGTAGCCTACGGCCAGCGCCGCACGCTTTGCAGCCTCATGAATCCGAAGACGGGTTTCGTCGGGAAGCGTAGGAGCAGGACATTCCTCAATGAGCTTCTGATTCTTTCTCTGCATGGAGCAATCCCGATCGCCGAGAACAACAGCCTTTCCGTATGCGTCGCAAAGAAGCTGAACCTCCACATGCTTGACGGGGAAAAGATACTTTTCAATGTAAACCGCACCGTCTCCGAAAGCGGAAGCCGCTTCGGTTGTTGCGGACAGGAAAGCATTTTCCAATTCATCGGGGGAGTTCACCAGACGGATTCCCCGCCCTCCGCCGCCCGAGCGGGCCTTGATAAGAATCGGATAGCCCACCTTTTCGGCAATCTTTGCCGCCTCCTCGGGAGACGAAACGATCTCACTGCCTTCAATGACAGGGACACCGGCATATTTCATGGTTTTGCGCGCCTCATCCTTGTCCCCCATATGGGCGATGACTTC
>JBJDZJ010000156.1:0-7741 GCA_051867915.1 Eubacteriales bacterium | reverse complement strand
AGGATCGCCGACGGACGAAATTCCGCACTGTCCCAGACCTGCATATAAGACAGAGTGATGTTGACTTTTGGGGAATGCAGGTCATTGCTGTCTATGTACCTGTTTGCATACGCCCGAACTGCATCCTCCGTGATCGGCTCGTCCGTCCCGAAGCGATCGGACAGATCAATAATTTTGACCCGCTTGTGTCCAACTGAGGCGGGGCTTATCAGCTCGATCAGTCCCTCGGGCAGGGTGACGACCACATCCTGCGATGAAGTGACCGTTCCGTCGTCGGAAATCTCCTGCACCGTTTTGACCGCATAGGGGCAAAGATGGGTGTAGCAGTTATCAATATTTGCCTCCTGCTTGGCATCCGTCAGATTTTTGCCGTAGTTGATCACCACACCGTTGTCCGCCCCACGGTTTTTATACAGTTTTACGACAAAATTATCAAACTCGAACTCCCCGCCATAGACATCCAGCACCGACCCCGACTCGCCTCCGCAAAATGAGCGAAGGGAGCGTGGACGGTCAATATCTATATTGGAAAGCACCGTCTTGTCCGACCATGCCGAAAAAGGATGATCCAAAGGGCAGGCCGCAAACGCTTCCGACATTGCTGTCCCGGCAAGGACATTATCTCGCCGATAGGCAATCACCGGAAGTCCGACGAGATCATAGGAAATGTGGCGGCAGGAATAGGTGACAATCCCCTTCAGCGGTTTTGATGATTTGTACACCCGAAAAAGCTGGAGATCGGAAACTTCGTTCGCTTTGATCTTTACGATGGAGCCTTCTTCAATTTTTCCATACCAGACTCCCGACACGGGATAGGTAAAGGTCGCTTCAAAAGTACCGTTGCGCTCTTCCGTAACGATGCAACTGACAGAATCGGCAAGCACGCCGATCCCGTTTGAATCAAAATCGGTGGCATCCTTGGCATATAAGATCGGTCTGATTTTGTATCACTCCTTCCGTGGTTACAGAGTACACCATCTGGGCACGATTTCCACCGACTCCACATTTCCGATCCACGAGATTTCCGTTGCCCCGCGTGACAGAGTGGGAAAAGATGGAGTGTACATCTTGGCGTTTTCGCTGACCGTCCCTTTATAGGCTTGCATGGTCTCGCTGTCCAGTTCGATGTATCCGTCTATCCCCCTGAAAACAAAGGATTCCGATCCCACCGACAGGGTGATGTCCCCGTCACCTGTGATTTTGATATAGGGAAGGGACGGGAACACCTCCGGATTCGTCAATATCGTTGCCGACTGAAGCAGGACAGGCTCCTGTCCCTTTATCAGATAGCGAAATGGTTTGCAATTAAATTCAACCGTTGCTTCTCCGTAATATGTCAGGTTCTGATCGAATGTAAATCCGCCCGATGTGGCAGCAAGACGGAAATAATCGGGGTCATAGCTGTCTTTGAGCATGAAATACCCCATGTCCGCATACAGCCATCCCTTTACTTTCCTGCAAATCTGACGGATGCTGTGGAACTGTTCGACTGCTGCTACATCATACTTGATTTTTATGTTTTTGAATCTTTTGTTGTCGGTGAGAAGATCGCCCGAACGACCCGCAACCGAGGTAAAGGTCTGATCCCGTTCCGCCCCGTTCCATGTGGTTTTGTCAAGGATAATCAGGTCATGCTCCTTTGACGATTGTCCGGCAAATTCAAACCAAGGCAGTTTTTCAATCATGCAAATGCCTCCTTCCGTTTTCGGATTTCATCCTCAATACGATCCATCACCTCGGTAATCAGGTCGTCAAGATCCGATTCCGTCCGGTTCTCAAAGTTTTCAATGTTCACAGAAACATTAACATTGATGGTGCGATCCGGATTATTTCTGTCGCTTACGGCCTCTTTACGGTCCTTCTCCGCCTCAGAGGCAGTCAGCACCTTCTCACCACGATGGAGCAGAGCGGGGTAATCGTCATATGGTACATATTCCAGACCCCGCCGAAGTTTGGGAATCTCGGCCAGGTTAAACCCGAATTTTTGCCCGCCGATGCCCGGTACCCAGTCCGGAACATCAAAGGATACTTTGTTGACTCCCCGGATCAGGGTATTGATGGCATCAATGATCCAGTTAATAGGGGTCTTCGCAATGATCAGGAAGTTGTCCCAAATTCCCGCAAAGATGTCCTTGATATTTTGCCATGCACCCTTCCAGTCGCCGGTAAACACATTCTTTATAAAGTCGATAACGGACTCAAAGATGCTCTTCAGGTTGCCGAATATCTTCCAGACAGATTCGCACGCTCCGACAAGCTGATCGGTCAGCAGTTTTGACAATTCCTTCATGGCGGATTGCAATACTGGCATGACAGCATTGATAATCCTGGACAGGATATCGACGATGGGTCTCAGGATTCCGTTAAGCAGTTCCAGCAGCGGTGCCAGAATCGCATGGATCAGATCGAGGATTGGAGACAGCAGTGGGAGGATTGCCTCAAGCAGAGTCACCAGAACCGGAAGAACAGCCTCCACCACGGTGGTTATCAACGGAAGCAGTGTCTGTACCAGTGACAGGATCACCGGGAGTACCGATTGAACAATCTGCAGGATCGTCGGCATCAGTTCCGTTATGAGCTGAAGCAGAACCGGAAGAACCGATTGCACGACCTGGAGAATCAGGGGAAGGATACCTGTAAGAAGTTCCAGGATAACCGGAAGGATACCGTCAACCACCTGCACCAGCACCGGCAAGAGGCTTTCCGAAAGGTCTGCAAATGCCGGCAAAAGCAGATCGATCAAATCTACGAGAAACGGGAAAATCTGCTCAAACAGATCGGCAAATACGGGTAGGATTGACCCGGCGACCTCGCCGAGAATCGGCATCAGCCTGCCGATAAGATTGACAAGGACGGGTAAAAATCGCTTTACGAGATCGGATAGAAACGGGGCTGCTCCTCTCAGTCCGTCAAGAATAACCGGTAGCACTGATCCCACCAGGTCCGAGACAATGGGCAGGAGTGTACTGATCAACGATATAATCGTGGGTATGATGTCACTTGCCATGCCCGACAGTGGGACAATAATCTGCTCAAACGCAGACACAGCAGTGGGAATCACCTGTTGCAGCAGATTATTTGCCGCAGGGATGCCGGCGACGATCTTGTCCGCAACCGACTGAACCAGCGGTACCACCGCTGACCCGAGTGCATTTGCCATGCCGGTACATGCTTTTTGAATTGAGGATATGGTGTCGCCCAGTTTTACTCCGGATTTGACGGCATCCTCCGACATGACCAATCCTAGCTCGTCGGCTTCATTTTTCAGGGCTGCGATGCCGTCCGCCCCGGCATTCAGCAGAGGAAGCAGTTCGGTGTAAGATTTGCCCAGCAGAGTTGCACCCACATCGTTTCGCTCTGTGCCGTCTTCCATGTCGGCAAGGGCTTCGGCGATTTTCTCAAACTTTTCTTCGGTTGAGAGACCATCCAGATCCTCATATGCCAGCCCGAGTTTGCCAATAGCTTCCGCGTATGTATTCGTTCCCTCCGAACCCGCCTCAGTCCAGCTTCTGTACTCTTCCACGGCGGTGGACATCTTTTTGATTGCCGTCTCGAGCGTGGATGACGATACTCCCGACTGATCACAGGCATACATCCAACGCTGGAGTTCTTCCCGGTTGATCGCAGTCCGCTCGGACAGCTTATCGATCTCATCCGCATTGGAGGCAGTAGAGGTCGCCATTTTATACGCCGCAGTTCCCAATGCGCCAGCTGCGGCAACGGTCGCAGTCCCGACGGCGGCGGCGCCCTTGGCGATCGTAGAAAATGCCGATCCGATCTTGCTGCCAGCCGACTCCGCCTTGCTTGTCGTTGTGTCTATGGATTGATTTGCCGCCGAATTGTCGATAAAAATCGATCCGAAGAGTTGGAATATACTAGCCATCGTCCACCCCCTTATTTAGCCTGTATGTAGCTATAATCCCCGAAAAAGAGTTCTTGATCTCTTCCGGGCTACGCTCTACCTTTCTGATCTGATCACCAGGTTCCCGTTCGGTGGATTTTGAAAGCAGTTCTTCATAGCTCATCGGGTCATTTCCCGTAATTTTTGCCGTGATAAAATGTGCCGTCCACAGTGGTAGGAGAGCCTTTTCCGCCTCTCTCGCCTCGGCATACGACAACAGCTCATCGAGTTCTGACAGAGGCATGTCCCCGATGAGCCTTATATCATAGTATTTTGAGAGCAGGCTCAGCGTTTCTGATCGACCTTGCGGCGTAGCGCACCGGTAAAAAAACGCTTGATCCCCTCATCGTTGGCAATCTCGGCGACAATCTCCATGAGATCCATCTCTCCCGCTTCCTCCACGGAAACCCCCTTATAGATTGCAACAAATTCCGGAAGATCCTCGCCGATCTTGTCCGATTGCCGCAATAACTCGGCAATCAGTCCGGTACCCAGCTTCATCTTTGCAGTTGAAAGATCGTTTTGAGCATCTCCGGTAGCCTTTACCATGTCAGGATCACTCATGATGTCGATTATCGGCTTCATGTCGATCTTGGCAACCATCCGGGTGAGGATGGGAATCAGTTTAATTTTGATCATAAAAATACCTCCCAGTATTTATAAAATTTTATGTGGTCAAAGCGGCGATCTCAACAGGTAAAACCGCCGCTTATCGGTAAAAGCCCAATCGTTTGGGAATATGCAGTCTGTCGCATTGTGTCGCTACACATCGACATTATCTGATTTGATGTCAGCTATTCGGCGGAAGCGACTCCGGTTTCCGGGATAACATCGACTTCTGAAATATCATACAGCTTGCCGTCCAGGTCGTCTGTGGTGTAGTGAGCGTAGAAATCGAGAGAAAACTCGTTTTCCGACTTTTGGACCGCTTTGATGCTGATTCCAGCCTCGTCCAGAGCATTGTACAGGGTGATCACCTTATACTTTTTGTCCAGCGTCTGGGCAAACATGGTGATATTTTTCTGATAGCTTGCTGTCTCGATAATACCGCACTTGGGATTCTGTATCGTGTTTTTACCGTCTTCGGTCACAATCTCAACACCGGGCAGGGCATAAAGCAGGTCCTTTTGGGAGCAACACAAGGTTTTGACTGCCAGATGAGCCTCCTGCTCGTCGATGGTGCGCATGCCCGCCGTGCGCCCGTGCCGTCCGTCGAAATCGATGTCCCGCAAGGTCATGCTGGCTGAAAATTCGCCGCCTCCTCGGGTGGGTCCCAGCATATACTCGCTCTCCGGAACGCCAAAGTCGACAAAAATCACGCCCTCGTCGATCTGGACTTTTTCGACCTGCTCCTTTTTTAATCTTTTTATCATTCCATCACTCCTTTTAACTAGTGTAAAATACTCTTGCCGAAAAGGACAATCGCCTGACGCAGAGATCATCCTCTTTGTCACTGTCGGGTATGCGTCCTTCATACCCAATGTGGGCATATACGCCGCCCGCCGAGAGAATAGTTCCGTCCATGGCATCCCGTACTTTGCCGCAAAACGCTTCCAAATCCTCGGTAGCAGTCGGTAGACGGTCATCTGTCCAGATGCGCACATCAAACAGGGACAGATCCCCGTCATTTAGAGGGCCTGCGGTCACGGAATCAAGTACGCTGTAAGGGAGTTTTGCACCCTTGGGCGCACGGTCGTAGTAACAGGGCAGGGATGTCCGCTCTTTAACCGTATTGACCAGCGATCTGATCAGGAGTCCTGTATCAGTCATCGTCCTCCTCCTCATCGTACAGATCGGCAAACTGCTCAAGTCCTGCCGCTACCATGGTGTCGTTGATCTGTCTTAAGTACTCTGCCTGCGCCGACCGGATGTCGTCAATGTTGTTTGCCACCGTATCCCGAAGGACATGCGTGGCTTTTTGTCCGGGATGCTGTACGCGCCTGCCGTAGATGCCGCCTGGTCCCATGGGCTTGTCGCTGGTGATCTCATGGGCCTTGGTACCAAATTCGATCCAGTTCGGTGACGCATGGGAGGGACTCTTACCCTTTTTCATAACTTTTGCATGTGAGTAAAAACCAACCTGCATCTGAGGTTGTCCCGTCGTTCGGTCCACATAAACCCATGTGCCGATATGATTTTTGAATCGGTTGGATCGTACGGGAATGCGATCCCGAAGGAGCTTACGGACAACCTTACCGGATGCACGCAATGCGGCCTTGCACTGCTTTGCAATCAGACTTTTGACTTCAGCCGATGTGTTGATAAATGTGACCTTTGCATCATTGTTAAGGGTTCCCGCCATCGTTTACCAACCCCTCTCCGATAATCTCCAGCTTCTCTCCCTTGACGGGGTATGAGCGGAGGATCTTGTACATCCTTCCGCCGACCTTGATGTATCGCTCGCCATTGTAGTCACATTCCGGTACGAGAACGCTCACAGAAGGCTTAAATCCGGCGCTCTGAGCCTGATAAAATTCAGTCCGCTTGATACCTTCCCGTGAGCAGAAAACCGCTCTCTCGTCAAATCCTGCCCTCATTGGACGGTTATAGGCATCCATCTCGATTTTTTCCTCGCACAGATAGCAGACCTCATTCCACATCTTCCGTGTTCTCCCCGTACAGATACTCATTGGAGAGTACCATGTCCTTCAGCATCATCCGGAATGATTCCCGGTACTTCTCCGCATCCGGGTTGTCAAGCCCAAATTCCGCCTTAACATAGACAACGGCAGCACGACGGATCAGGGGATCGGTCTCATCAGCTAATTTGGCAGAGCATACACCTGCAAGGGACATTTCTTTTTTTGCGGCGGCGATCAGCTCGCCGATCTCGCTGTCAAGGTCTTTTCCCGTAATCCGCAGGGCGAGTCTCGCGGAGTCGAGCAGACTCATCTCCTGATCCATGTGCTCACCCCGTTATCAGCTTGTTGCTTTTTTCTTGCAACGCATCCAGCCGTTATATTTGATCACATTGCCACCCACCATGACCTCACCGAGGACGGAAAGCAGGCCCAGAGAAAACTTCTCGTCGCGGCTGACCTCTACGGTATAGTCGCCAAAGAGATCCAGCTTGTATGACGGTCCTTTGCCGTACAGCATACTGTATTCTCCGGCAGTAGCATCGGAAGTGGATTTCAGGGCAGAGTTGATGCAGAAGCGCACAGCAAGACCGCCGTCTTTAATGGTACCCGTGGTGACAGATCCGGAATCATAAACGATTTCATATACTGCCTTCTTTTCGTTTGTGCCTCTGACATCACCAAATGCGATCAAGTCCTTTTTGTTCAGCACCAGGACACAATCGCCATCCAGATTTTCGTCGCCTCCGTAATTCAGAGCGATTTTTCTCAGGGTGGTTTCGTCGATTCCCGAAATTTCAAGATCCTTTGCCCCATCAATCGCCCCCGCATGGATGATTCCGCAGATTTCCGCCTTTGCGGCGTTTGGATTGCCAACGGCAATCAGTTTTCCGACCTTAGTGCGCAGTGCATTGAGCGCAGATTCCACAACCCTGGCTCTGTATTCCAACGGAGACAGCTTTTCGATGTGCTTGGATACATATGCCAAAGTATTGATCAGCACGGGTTTGAGCTCTGCAATTTCAAACACAGGCTCTCCGGAAGCGGGTGCTTCTCCGTCCTTGCCCACATCTGCGGTCATGCCGCCTTTTTCGTACACCTCGTAGTCAATTCCCATGCCCTTGGCATCAACAACTTTCACCATCCCGAGCATTCCGGAAACGGTGTTTTCCCCCTCATTGATGCCGGAGACTCTGGTAGGCTTTGCAATTCCTCCGGATGCCAGAGTCAGGGATCGCTTGACCGTGTTGGCGTCCAGTAT
>JBJDZJ010000155.1:0-7775 GCA_051867915.1 Eubacteriales bacterium | reverse complement strand
AAGGGCAAGAAAAAAGAGAGAAGCGTAAAAACCTCTCTCTATTCTCTTGCCCTTCGCAATGCTCGCACCTTTAAGTTACTGTCCTTAAGGGTACGATGCATTTATGTCTGCAATTTTTATGGGGAAATATTCTGTTTCCGCTTGCGGAATGCGGCTGTTTAAGCCGCAAAGAATATTTCAGCAACGGCGCAAATGTAATTTAAAATTACCGCTAACTTTGCACGCCGTTTGCGGTGTATCCTTTTCAAAAATGGAAAAACCAAGTAGTCGGAAAGGGGTTGACCCGTTGCATCCGCCCGGACGCTCGGATTGCTCCCGCCTCACCCGTGGTGTTTGATCAGACCGACTGCTTTGGAGATCTCCATAACCACCAGCGGTACCAGCGCAAGACCGACTCCGATCAGATAATAGTACCAGGGCAGGAGAATCAGCCCGAAGGGAATGCGCAGGGGTGTAAAGAGGACCACTGCAATCAGCAGAACCGATACCAGCGCCGCTTTGTTCAGTTTGCCGTTGGTAAAGAAACCGATTCTGAACAGCGAATGCTCCGAGCGCATATTGTAGGCTTGTACGATCTGGGACAGGGTCAGCACCAGGAAGGTCAGGGTCTGACCGGCTTCCGCACTGCCGCCGTTGACCGAGCCGATCTTGTAAGCAATCAGCGAAAGCAGTCCGAACATGAAGCCCTGGAGGACGATCCGCACGCCGAATCCGTGGGCGAACAGCCCTTCCTTCTTGGGTTTCGGTTTGCGATTCATGATGTCCTTTTCCACCGGCTCCATGCCAAGAGCAATGGCAGGCAGACTGTCGGTGACCAGATTGACCCAGAGCAGCTGCATGGACAGAAGGGGAGAAACATGCCAGAGAAGCATGGCGACAAAGACCAGCAGGATTTCGCCGATGTTGGTACCCAGCAGGAAGCCCACGACCTTCTTGATGTTGGCGTAGATGCCACGGCCCTCTCTGACTGCATCCACGATGGTGGCGAAGTTGTCGTCGGTCAGGGTCATGTCGGCGGCACCTTTTGCAACATCGGTGCCGGTTATGCCCATGGCACAGCCGATGTCCGCCGCCTTCAGGGCGGGAGCATCGTTGACGCCGTCGCCGGTCATGGAGACGATCTGATCCTTTCTCTGCCATGCCCTGACAATGCGGATCTTGTTTTCGGGGGAGACTCTGGCGTAAACCGAGATCTTCTCCACCGTGGCATCCAGTTCGGTTTCACTCATGGCATCCAGCTGACTGCCGGTGATGGCAAGATCGCCGTCTTCCAGAATCCCGATTTCACGGGCAATGGCAGATGCAGTGACCACATGGTCGCCGGTTATCATGACGGGCTTGATTCCCGCCATGCGGCAGAGCTTGACGGCATCCTTTGCCTCGGGGCGGGGAGGATCCACCATACCCACAAGTCCGAGAAAGGTCAGCCCCGATTCCAGCTCCTCGGAAACGGGATTTTCGGGAACCTCGTCGATGATCCTGTATCCCACTGCCAGAACCCGCAGAGCCGACGCACTCATGTCCTCACAAACCTGCTTTGCCGCTTCTGCGTTTCCACGGGTGCAGCGGGGAGCCATCATGTCGTAAGCGCCCTTGACGATGACCACATTCTTGCCGTCCATCCGGCAGACCACGCTCATGAGCTTGCGGTCGGAATCAAAGGGAATTCCGGCAAGACGGGGATATGTTTCGTTCAGTTCCTCTTTGGGCATTCCCGCCTTGTGCGCGGCATAGACAATGGAAGTTTCGGTGGGATCGCCGATGTGCTGTTCGCCTTTGTCGGTGAAGACAACGGTTCCGTCACAGCAGAGGGTGGCATAACGGATCAGCTTCAGGGCATCGTCGCTCATTTTGCCGCCGACCTTTTCGACCTTTTCTCTGTCGGTGTAGACCTTGACCAGCGTCATGCGGTTCTGGGTCAGGGTGCCGGTTTTATCCGAGCAGATAACGGATGCCGATCCGAGGGTTTCCACGGCGGGCAGACGGCGGATAATGGCATTTTTCTTCACCATCCGCTGAACGCCGATGGACAGAACGATGGTGACAATGGCAGGCAGACCTTCGGGAATGGCAGAAACGGCAAGGGAGACCGAGGTCATGAAGATGTCCAGAACGGCGATCTCGTTCAGTACGCCCACCAGGAAGATGATTGCACAGCAGGCAATGGCGAGAATGCCCAGATATTTGCCAAGGTCGGCGAGTTTCTTTTGCAGGGGGGTCTGACTGTCTTCGGCAGAGTTCAGAAGTCCTGCGATTTTGCCCATTTCGGTGTTCATGCCGGTCCCCGTGACAACGGCGACGGCGGTTCCGTAGGTAATCGAACAGCCCGAGTAGACCATGTTCTTCCGATCCCCCAAAGGGGCGTTTTCGGGGACATCTGCGGCGGCGTCCTTCTCGGAGGGAACCGATTCTCCGGTCAACGCCGATTCCTCACTTTTGAGTCCGACGCTTTCGATCAGTCTTGCGTCTGCGGGAACGAAATCGCCCGCTTCCAGACGGATGATGTCCCCGGGAACCAGGTCGGCGGCGTCGATGAGTGCTTCCGCCCCGCCACGGATGACTCTGGCATGGGGCGCCGACATGTTTTTGAGGGCGTCCAGAGCCTTTTCCGCCCGGCTTTCCTGGACAACGCCCATAATGGCGTTGACGATGACGATCAGAAGAATGAGACAGGGTTCAAAAAAATCGGTAGGATTTTTTTCAATGCAGGCGATGACAAAGGAGATCACAGCCGCCGCAATCAGAATCAGGATCATGGCGTCCTTGAACTGATCCAGAAACCGACCGAAATTAGTCTTTTTCTTCTTTTCGGTCAGACGGTTGGGACCGTTCTTTTCCAACAGCTCGGCGGCTTTTTCCGGGGACAGCCCTCTTTCGGGATCGACCTCCAGATCGGTCAGCACTTGGTCTGCGGATTTGTCGTGATAAGTCAATTTACGATCCTTCCTTTCTTTCTATACCGTAAATTTTTCAGATGTATTTCCAATTATAGCACGATTTGCAAAGAATTCAAGCACTTTTACAGATGTTTACAAAAATGTAACAACCAATCTTACGAACTGATAGACGAAAGATATGTTTTTTTGAGAAATTTTGCAAAAGCCCTTGACAAAATCCGAAAACTGTGCTATACTTCAGTATAATAAACCGTTGAAGCGGAGATAACGGCAGAGAATGTGCCCACAGAGAGTCGGGGGAGCTGAGAACCGACGGCGGCAGGCTGTCAAATGGACCGCAGAGGGCGCATGGAAAGGATTTCCGGGACTTTTCCGTCGGATTTCCGAGTATGATGCGACGCAGGATCGGCGTAAGCGATCGGGAGTATGGTTGTACTCCGAAAAGTGCGAAAGTCCGGGCTTTCGGAAGATTCCGGAATTTCGAATCAAGGTGGCACCGCGGATTTCAGTCCGTCCTTGACAGTAAGGAACCTGTCAGGGACGGCTGTTTTTATTTGCAATTTGTCCCATATAAAGAGAAAGGAAGGAACCGTCTATGAAGGAATCGCTGACCGTTACGCTTGAGCAGGCGAAGGAATTTGCGGCAGATTTCCGTCGGATTCCCGTCTGCAAGAGCATATACGCCGATGTCCGTACACCGGTGGAACTGATGCGGATTCTGCGGGGAGTCAGCAGACACTGCTACATGCTGGAAAGTCTGGAGGATAATACCCGATGGGGACGATACACCTTTCTCGGGTATGATCCCACGCTGGAGATCACCTGCCAGAACGGACGGGTGAAGATCCGGTCGGAGGAAGGAAGTTCGGAGTATGAAACCGACGATCCTGCGGTCTATATAACGAAGATCGTGGAGGAAAACCGCTCTCCCTCTCTTCCGGGACTGCCTCCTTTTACGGGCGGTCTGGTCGGCTATTTTTCCTACGATTTCATCAAATACAGCGAGCCGACCCTGAACATCCCCGTGGAGGATGACGGGAATTTCCGGGATTTTGATCTGATGCTCTTCGAGAAGGTCATCGCCTACGACAATTTCAAACAGCAGATTCTGCTGATCGTCAACATGAAGACCGATGATCCCGAGAAGAATTATGAGGATGCTCTTTCGGAACTTTTGCAGATGGAGAATCTGATTACCGACGGCAGACCGGCAAAGATTCCCGCCCTGCGGCTGAAATCCGATTTTCAGCCTCTGTTTGACAAGGATCGCTATTGCGGCATGGTCAGACGGGCGCAGAAATACATTTATGAGGGCGATATTTTCCAGGTGGTGCTGTCCAATCGGCTGACGGCAGAGGCAGAGGGAAGCCTGTTTGACACCTATCGGGTACTGCGTACCACCAATCCCTCGCCCTATATGTTCTACTTTTCCTCCGACGACATCGAGATTGCCGGAGCCTCCCCGGAGACTCTGGTCAAACTTCAGAACGGGGAGCTGTTTACCTATCCTCTGGCGGGAACCCGCAGACGGGGGCAGACCGATGAAGAGGATCGGACGCTGGAGGCAGAGCTTCTCGCCGATCCCAAGGAATGTTCCGAGCATACTATGCTGGTGGATCTGGGACGCAACGACATCGGGAAAATCAGTCGCTTCGGGTCGGTGAAGGTGCTGGACTATATGAAGGTGGTCCGCTACTCCCATGTGATGCACATCGCTTCCACCGTCCGTGGCGAGATTGCCGACGGGAAGAGCGCAGTGGACGCCATGGCGTCCATCCTGCCTGCCGGAACTCTGTCGGGTGCGCCGAAAATCCGGGCATGCGAGATCATCGCCGAGCTGGAGAACAACAAACGGGGCATCTACGGCGGCGCCATCGGATATATCGACCTTGCCGGCAATATGGACACCTGCATCGCCATCCGTATCGCCTTCAAGAAGGGCGGAAGAGTCTTCGTCCGCAGCGGGGCAGGCATCGTCGCCGACAGCGTACCCGAAAACGAGCATCAGGAATGTCTGAATAAGGCGGCGGCAGTGCTGAACGCCATCCGAACGGCGGATAACGGACTGGGAAGGGAGATATGATCTGCGATGATTCTGCTGATTGACAATTTTGACAGCTTTTCCTATAACCTCTACCAGCTGGTGGGCAGTCTGGATTCCGATATAAGGGTTGTGCGAAACGACAGCATCACCCTTGATGAAATCGCCCGACTGAATCCCGGGCGGATCATCCTGTCCCCGGGACCGGGCAGACCCTCTGAGGCGGGCATCTGCGAGGATGTGATCCGAACCTTTGGGGGAAAGATCCCGATTCTCGGAGTGTGTCTGGGGCATCAGGCCATCTGTGAGGTGTATGGGGCAACCGTCACCTACGCCAAAAGGCTGATGCACGGCAAGCAGTCGGTGGCAAATCTTCAGGGAAATTCCCGACTTTTCGCCGGTCTGCCCGATCAGATTCCGGTCGCCCGCTATCACTCGCTGGCGGCGGATCCCGACACCGTTCCTCCCGAGCTGACGGTCACCGCCGTCACCGACGAAGGCGAGATCATGGCAGTAGAGCATCGGGAATTCCCGGTCTACGGTCTGCAATTCCATCCCGAGTCCATCCTGACTCCCGACGGAAGAAAAATCATGGAGAACTTTCTGAGCGGGAATCCCCGGTGAGATTCCGCTTTGAATCACATAAAGACAGAATAGAATGAAAGGTATGGTAATGAATGATGATCCGTGAATCCATTTCCCTTTTGGCAGAGGGTAAAAATCTGGACTATGACAGCGCACTTGCTGTAATGAATGAAATTATGACGGGAGAGGCAACGCCCTCCCAGATCGCAGGCTTCCTGACCGCCCTGCACATCAAGGGCGAGACTGTGGAGGAAATCACCGCATTTGCAAACGGAATGCGTGCCGTTGCCACCCCCTTTGATCGGGGCGGCGATACCCTGGAGATCGTGGGAACCGGCGGCGATAAGGCGGGAACGGTGAACCTGTCCACCATGGCGGCGCTGGTATCTGCGGCGGCAGGGTGCAGAGTAACCAAACACGGAAACCGTGCGGCGTCCTCCAAATGCGGCACCGCCGACAGCCTGGAGGCACTGGGGGCAGTGCTGACCCTGGAGCCCCGGCAGAGCAGAGAACTTCTGGATCAGATCGGCTTTGCCTTCCTGTTTGCTCAGAAGTATCATCCCGCCATGCGATTCGTGGCGGCACCCCGAAAGGAACTGGGTATCCCCACGGTCTTCAATATTCTGGGGCCTCTCGCCAATCCCGCAAAGGCCAACATCCAGCTCATGGGTGTCTACTCGGAGTCGCTGGTGGAGCCGCTTGCTCATGTTCTGTCCAATCTGGGCGTGGAGCGGGGCATGGTGGTCTTCGGAACCGATGTCATGGACGAGATTTCACCGTCCGCTCCTACGAAGGTCTGCGAATTCTCAAACGGCAAATTTGAAAGCTACCTCATGATCCCCGAACAGTACGGGTTCACAAGGGGCAAGAAGTCCGATCTTGTGGGCGGACTTCCGGAAGAGAATGCAGGAAAGATCCGTCGGATTCTGGGCGGGACGGTCGAAACCGATGCCGACCGTGTCATTACCGATGCGGTTCTCCTGAATGCCGGCGCGGCAATCCACCTGTATAAGCAGGTTTCCGTCGAGGAAGGAATTGCGCAGGCAAGGGCGGCCATCGAAAGCGGCAGGGCAAAGGCAACCATGGAAGGCTATGTCAGCCTGTCCCAAAAACTGGCAAAATGAACATTTTAGACGAAATTGCCGCCTATACCGCAAGTCGGGTAGAGGTGGAGAAGACGGTGGTTCCCCCCGATGAAATGCGCAGACGGGCAAACAGACTGTCTCCGGACACCGGATTCCCTTTTGAGGCGGCGCTGAAACAAAAAGGACTGTCCTTTATCTGCGAGGTCAAGCGAGCCTCTCCTTCCAAGGGGCTGATTGCAGAATCCTTCCCCTATCTCACCGTTGCAAAGGAATACGAATCGGCGGGAGCCTCTGCACTTTCGGTTCTGACCGAACCCCGTTGGTTCGGCGGCTCCCTGTCCTACCTTAGGGAGATCGCCTCTGCCGTGAAAATCCCCATACTACGCAAGGACTTCACAGTAGACCCCTATATGATCGACCAGGCAAAGGTGGCGGGAGCGTCGGCGATTCTCCTCATCTGCTCCCTGCTCGACGATGCCACACTTGCCGCCTTCCTCAGATACGCCCATGATCTTGGGCTGTCCGCTCTGGTGGAGGCGCACGACGAGCGGGAGGTGGAGCGGGCGCTGAATCTGGGCGCACGGATCATCGGTGTCAACAACCGGGATCTGAAAACCTTTACCGTAGATGTGAACCACTCCACGAAATACAGAAGAATGGTGCCTGCCGATCGGATTTTCGTCTCGGAAAGCGGCATCAAAACCCGGTCGGATGTGGAGGTGCTGGAGCAGAACGGCACCGACGCCGTCCTGATCGGCGAGACCCTGATGCGGTGTAAGGACAAAAAAGCCGAGCTTGACCGCCTTTGCGGCAGATAACAATCCACCGATTTGAAATACAGAAAGGAAATAAACCCTATGGAACAAACCATCCCCGGACGCTACGGCATCCACGGCGGACAGTATGTCCCCGAAACGCTGATGAATGAAATTCACCGCCTGGAGGCGGCATATGAACATTATAAAAACGATCCCGAGTTTGTCGAAGAACTGGACAGACTTTTCCGGGAATATGCAGGCAGACCCTCCCTTTTGTACTATGCAGAGAAGATGACCAAGGATCTGGGCGGCGCCAAAATCTACCTCAAACGGGAGGATCTGAACCACACCGGCGCCCATAAGATCAACAATGTTTTGGGACAGTGCCTGCTGGCAAAGAAGATGGGTA
>JBJDZJ010000154.1:0-7811 GCA_051867915.1 Eubacteriales bacterium | reverse complement strand
GGGACGGCGACCGCATCGGTCTGCTTGCCTCCCACTCCGAGATTCAGAAACTGCTCCGCTCCATGGGAATGATGCAGAAGCAGGTTCGGGATGTGATGATTATCGGCGGCAGCCGCACCGGCATCTATCTTGCCAAGCAGCTGATTCTTGCCGGAAACTCGGTCAGAATGATCGAAATTGATCGGAAACTGTGCGACGAGCTGACCGATGCCCTTCCCAAGGCCGTAATCATCAACGGGGACGGAGCCAAGCAGGAGCTTCTCAAAGAAGAAGGTCTGGCAAACATGGATGCCTTCGTATCGCTGACCGACATGGATGAGGAAAATATTCTGCTTGCCTTTTTCGCCGAATCCCAGAAGGTTCCCAAGGTCATTGCCAAGGTAGGAAGGGACGAGATTTCCTCTCTGGCGGTACGGCTGGGTCTGGAGTGCATCGTATCCCCCCGGAAGATCATCACCGACATTCTGCTCCGATATGCCCGTGCGCTTCAGAATTCTATGGGCAGCAACATCGAAACCCTGTATACCCTGATGGACGATCAGGTAGAGGCGGCGGAGTTCAATGTACTGGATCAATCCCGGATGGTCAACATTCCTCTGAAGGATCTGAAGCTGAAGCCGAACATTCTGATTGCCGGCATCATCCGCAACCGCACCCCCTTTATCCCCACCGGAAGCGATGTGATTCTTCCGGGCGACAAGGTAGTAGTTCTTGCCGCAAAACAGCATTTGCTGAATCTTTCGGATATTCTGAAATAAAATCCGAAAAGGTTGATAACAACATTCACCTTTGCAGAAAGGCACGGTCATAAGTCATGAATCGGAAAATGGTGTTTTATATGCTCGGGCAGATCACGATGCTGGAGTCCATCCTGCTAATTCTGCCTGTCATCGTAGCACTTTGCTATCGGGAAGACTGTCTGTGGAGTCTTCTGATTACGGCGGCGCTGGCGTTTTCGGTGGGACTGCTTCTGATTCTGATCTGCCGTACCGGATCAAAGGTCATTTTTGCCAGAGAGGGCTTTCTCATTGTCGCCCTGTCATGGCTGGTCCTGTCTGCCATCGGCGCCCTTCCCTTCGTTCTGTCCGGCGAGATTCCCTCCTATGTGGATGCTTTTTTTGAAACGGTCAGCGGATTTACCACCACCGGCGCTTCCATCCTCTCCAGCCCCGAAGGCATGAGCCACGGACTGCAATTCTGGCGCAGTTTCACCCACTGGATCGGCGGAATGGGCGTTCTGGTCATGATTGTGGCGATTGCACCCTCCTTATCGGGCAGATCCATCCACATTCTGCGTGCCGAAATGCCGGGTCCCGTGGTAGGCAAGCTGGTTCCCCGCGTCAGGGATACCGCCAAGATTCTGTATCTGATCTACATCGGCATGACGGTCATCGAAACCGTTCTTCTTCTCTGCGGAGGCATGAGCCTGTTTGAGAGTCTGATTCACACCTTCGGTACGGCGGGAACGGGCGGCTTCGGCATTCGGGCGGACAGCATCGGCGGATACAGTCCCTACATTCAGTGGGTGATCGCCATTTTCATGCTGTTGTTCGGCGTGAATTTCAATCTGTACTACCTGATCCTGACCCGGCATATTCTTTCCGCCATCAAGAGTCAGGAGCTTTGGGTCTATCTTTCGGTGGTCTTTGCCTCAACCGCTCTGGTGATCTGGAACATCTACCCCATGTATGCAACCTTCGGAGAAACGGTGCGAACCGCCTTCTTCCAGGTATCCTCCATCGTAACGACCACCGGCTTTGCTACCGCAGATTTCAACCTCTGGCCGGGGCTGTCCAAGGCGATCCTGCTGATTCTGATGTTCATCGGCGGCTGTGCAGGCTCTACTGCCGGCGGTCTGAAGGTCTCCCGAATCGTTCTCCTTCTGAAGAGCGTCAAGCGGGATCTTCAGCGGCTGCTGCATCCCCGATCAATGAGCGCCGTCAAGCTGGAGGGCAAACGGCTGGACGAGGCTACCGTCAACGGAACCGCCACCTATCTGGCACTCTACTGCATCCTGCTGGTCGCCTGTTTCCTGCTGATTTCATGGGAACCCTTCGGTCTGGAATGCAATCTGTCCGCCGTTATCGCCTGTCTGAACAATGTGGGACCCGGATTCAGTGCGGTCGGTCCTACCGGGAATTACGGACTGTACTCCGGTTTTTCCAAAATCGTGCTGTCCCTTGCCATGCTGTTCGGCAGACTTGAGATTTACCCCCTGCTCTTCCTGTTGAACCCCAGAACCTGGTTCCGGAAATAAGCCTCGAAACCCGGTGTACCGTCCGAAAATGTCCGCACGGACAAAGAAAGGATTTGACATGAACAACCGGATACGCAATACCCTGAAAGAATACGCCCTGATTACGCTGGCGGCGGTCATTCTGGTCATTGGCGTCTACTTTTTCAAGTTTCCCAATCACTTTTCCTTCGGCGGTGTCACCGGAATTTCCATCGTCGCCGCAGAAATCTGGGACATTTCCGCCTCCACCTTCAACTTTATCATCAACATGGTTCTGCTGGTCTTCGGATTTCTCTTTCTGGGAAAGGGATTCGGCATCAAGACCGTCTATGTCAGCATTCTGTCCTCGGCAGGGCTGTCCCTGCTGGAGCGATTCTGTCCCCTTGACGCTCCGCTGACCTCCCAGCCTGTTCTGGAGCTTTTGTTTGCCATCTTCCTGCCCGCCCTGTCCTCCGCCATCCTGTTCAATCTGGAAGCATCCGGAGGCGGTACCGACATCATCGCCATGATTCTGAAGAAGTACACCTCCATTCCCATCGGATATGCCCTGTTCTTCGTGGATCTGTTCATCGTGGTCTCTGCCTGCTTCGTCTTTGATATTCAGACGGGACTTTTCTCCCTTACGGGACTTCTTGCCAAATCCTTTGTCATTGACAACATGATCGAAAACTTCAATCTGTGCAAAACCTTCATGATCGTCTGCACCAATCCCGGCCCCATCTGCGATTTCATCTGCAATCAGTTGAATCGCAGTGCCACCGTCTATCATGCCGAAGGCGCCTTCACCCATCAGGGCAAGACCATCGTCCTGTCGGTCATGCGTCGGGGACAGGCGGTTCAGCTCCGCAACTATATCCGCTCCACCGAGCCCGATTCCTTTATGGTCATCTTCAACTCCAGCGAAATCATCGGCAAAGGATTCCGTGGACTGAACTGACCCCCGCTTATCAAAGAAGGAGAGAAGATATGAAAAACATCCTGAAAATCGGTCTGACCCTGATCCTGTCCCTCCTGCTGTTTTGCGGTTGTTCTGCCTCCGAAAAGCAAGCGGCGGGGCTGACCGTCCGCCTTCTGAACACCGGAAAATCGGATGCCATTCTGATTTACACCGCAGACGCCACCATCCTGATCGACACTGCCGATGCCGACGACTGCGAGGCGATCAAAAATGCCCTGAATGAGGCGGGGCGGGAGCAGATTGACCTTCTGATTCTGACCCATTATGACAGCGATCATGTGGGTTCCGCCGCCGAAATTGTGCGCTCCTATGAGGTAAAAGCACTGATCGGCCCCGATTATTTTCGGGATTCGGATGAAATGAAGGCGCTGAATAAGGCAATGAGCGCCAAAAAGCTGACCTTCGACCGTCTGACTGAAGACACCGAGTACACCTTCGGCGATCTGACCCTGTCGGTTTCGGTTCCTCTTCTGAAGAATTATGAGGACAAGAACGATTTTTCGCTGATTACAACCCTTTCCTACAAAAAAACGAAGCTCCTGTTTCTGGGGGACGCCCACAAGGAGCGTCTGGCGGAATTCTGGCCTGTTGCAGAGCCTGCTTATGATTTTGTCAAGATTCCCCATCACGGCGATTATACCAAGGAACTGGGAAAATTGTTCACTCAATCCACCTTCTCCTATGCCGCCATCTGCGAAAGCGATCCGGAGGATACCGCTCTGACCGCCATGCTTCAGAATTATTCGGTTCCCTTTTACCGCACCTATGAGGGCGACATCACCGTCACCTCCGACGGCGAGAAGCTGACGGTTCGGCAATAGGCGTCCATCGAAAGGAGACTGCATGACAAAATCCGAATTCAGAAAAGCCATGTGTCGGGGGCTGGGGCGATGTATTATGGAGCTTCAGAATCCCGAAAACAGGGAAAAATTCCGTGAATGTGTGCTTTGGGGCTGTCTTCACAATCTGTCCTTCGATACTCAGTGCGAGGGCACACGGTCAACCTACCTCTATGACATGGTGAAGGAATACGACGATCCGTCCGCCTTTGCCCTTCCGATCATCGAAAAATTTGATAAGATGTCCATTCATCGCTATGGCTGGATTGTTCAGCATTTTACCGAACTTTTATCCTTTTTTGCAGGTGACGGAGACGAAAATGCCAAGGCGGTTCTTCGGAAAAAATATGATGCGCTGTATCATTCCCTGCGAAACCGTCGGTATCTGAGACAGCACGACAGTGAGCGGGACAATATGCAGTTTGTTGCCTTTGCACTGATGGCGTCAGAATGATTTCCCGCCTTCCGGAAAATTGCCTCTGATGTTGGCAGGCTGATTCTGGAGGCTCCCACTGTGGACGAAGATTCCTTCGATTGGCTCTTATTTGACTGTAATGAACGCTTTGGAGCCAACAGAATCCGAACATATATCAAGAAAAATCCCACCGATGAACTTCTGGAATTCAAGCGGTGCATGGAAATCAGTCTCCAACCCATTGACATAGAGCGCAATACAGACGGTCCGTCGCCGATGTCCGCCGATGAGATCGCTGATGTGGCATCCCAAGGGAATGTCAAACGCCTTGACTGGGGACGGTTCTGCCGGAAAGCTATGGAGTCGGAGAAAGAAAAGCTGATAAAAATACTGTCAGAAGAGAAAAATCCCGACAAAAAGGCTGCCATTCTGTCGATGATGACAGACCGTCCCTCGGAAATCCCTCTTGATCCCAAAGAGATGGTCGGCTATGCCAAATCCGATCATCAGGGGCTGTCCGAAGCCGCCATTCAGGTGCTGACCAGGCTTTACGGGGATGCGGTTCGTGATTTCGGAAAGGAACTGCTTGCCTCAGACACACATCGGCATGAAGCGATTCGGATGCTGCTCCGAAACTATCGGAAAGAGGACAAAGATCTCCTGCTTTCGGTCATCGGAGCTTTGCCCATCGACTATGAAGACAGTTCCTCCTGGCATAGAATTTCCCTTACTATTTTGTCCGACACCGATTACGGTCTGACCCTGCCAAAGGAATTCTTCCTGTGGATCTATGAAAACTCGCTCTGCTCCTGCTGTCGGGAATATGCCGTTCGCACCCTGGGCAAGCGCAGATGGCTGACCGATGATCTCATACGGGAGTGCGCATACGACAGTAATCTTGATATCCGCAGCTATGTGAAACGGTACTACAAGGGCGTGATTGAGGGAAAATGACGGTTTTTCGTGGTTTTCAAGAATAAACTGCTCTCATCCGAATACAGCAAAACAGCGCACAGAAGATTCTGTGCGCTGTTTTGCAGGTCGGACTCCGGTTTTATCGGATGTCTACCTTTACCTTTTTTCCTGCCGCATTGGCGGCCGACCACATGACCGCACGGATCGCGTTGGCGATTCTGCCTCGACGACCGATCACCTTACCCATATCCCCTTCGGCGACACGAAGCTCGAGAGTCATCTCGTTTTCGTCTTCGTCAACGACCAATACCTCGACATCGTCGGGGTTGTCCACAAGGGAAGTGGCAATGTCGGTCAAGATCTGCTTTAAATCCGTCATCCTGATCCTCCGATTCTGATCCCGCTAAGGGATTGATTATTTTACGATTCCGCTCTTCTTCAGCAGACTTCTGACGGTCTCGGTGGGCTGTGCGCCGTTCTTCAGCCAGGTTTCAACCTTTTCGGCATCCAGCACGATCTCGGCGGGATCTACCATGGGATTATAGGTACCGATCTTCTCGATGAACTTACCGTCACGGGGAGAACGGGAATCCGCTACTACAACATGATAGAAGGGAGCCTTCTTTGCGCCAACTCTTTTCAGTCTGATTTTTACTGCCATTTTTTCTTCCTCCAAAAATATCAGAAATTGATAATCTATTGCCACCTGTCGGATTTTCCGAATCAGGAATTAGCCGAAATACTGCCAATCAGCGCATGGGAAAACGAAGCTTGCCGCCCTTTCCCATCTTGGAAAACTGTTTCATCATCTGATTGGTCTGTTCATACTGCTTGAGCAGTCGGTTGACCTCTTCGACCCCTCTGCCGCTTCCCTTTGCGATTCTGCGCTTCCGTGAGGCGTTGATGATGTCGGGCTTCATGCGCTCTGCGGGGGTCATGGAGCGGATGATCGCCTCCATGTGGGCAATCTGCTTTTCGTCGATCTGCACATCCTTCAGCGCCGAGGTCTTGACGCCGGGAAGCATTCCCAGAAGCTGTTCCATACTGCCCATCTTCTTGATCTGCTGGAACTGTTCCAGATAATCGTCCAGCGTAAAGGTGGCCTCCCGGATCTTTTTCTCCAGCTCCTGTGCCTTCTTCTCGTCGTACTGCTGCTCCGCCTTCTCAATCAAAGAGAGGACATCGCCCATTCCGAGGATTCTCGATGCCATACGGTCGGGATAGAAGGGCTCGATGGCGTCCATCTTCTCACCGGTTCCCGCGAACTTGATGGGCTTTCCGGTTACATGGCGAACCGACAGAGCGGCACCGCCTCTGGTATCGCCGTCCAGCTTGGTCAGCACCACGCCGGTGACATCCAACTGATCGTTGAAGGATTTCGCCACATTCACGGCATCCTGACCCAACATGGCGTCGATGGTCAGAAGGATCTCGGTGGGCTGTACCTCTTCCTTGATCCGAACCAGTTCCTCCATCATATCCTCGTCGATATGAAGCCGCCCGGCGGTATCAATGAATACGGTATCGTATCCGTTCTTCTTGGCGTATGCCACGCCTTCCTTGGCGATCTTAACGGGATTTTCCTTATCCCCCATGGTAAAGCAGGGGACGCCGACCTGTTCGGCGACGATTTCCAACTGCTTGATGGCGGCAGGACGGTAGACATCGCAGGCAACCAGAATGGGATTCTTGCCCTGCTTTTTGAGCAGTCCCGCCAGTTTTCCCGCATGGGTGGTTTTACCTGCACCCTGAAGTCCGCACATCATGATCACGGTGGGCAAAGAGGGAGAAACCGCCAGTTTGGATACACTGCCGCCCATCAGGTTGGTCAGCTCCTCGTTGACGATCTTGACGATCTGCTGAGCAGGCATCAGGCTTTCCAGAACCTCGGTACCGACGGCGCGGGCGCTGACGGAGGCGATGAAGTCCTTCACCACCTTATAGCTGACATCCGCTTCCAGAAGCGCCAGCTTGATTTCCCGCATTCCCGCCTTGACATCGGCTTCGGTCAACTTGCCTTTGTTCCGGAACTTTTTGAACGCCTCGCTCATTCTGTCCACAAGACTTTGGAACATAGAACCTATCCTTTCACAACAATCACAAATACCGCAATCAGCCGCAGATACGCCGAATCAGAAGCTCCGCCTCCCGAAGGGTTTCGGGATCGGCGTTAAGCGAGCGGACCAGCTCGGACAGTCTGTCGCCGTCCTTCTGACGCTCACAGAAGGAGCGGTACATTCCGAGCCGCTCTTCATAGGCCTCCAGCTGTGCGGTCGCTTTACAGACGGCATCCCGGACGCCCTGACGGGTAATTCCCGTAAGCTCGGCAATCTCGGACAGGGACAGATCGTCATTGACGGTATATTCGACAATCTCCCTCTGACGCTCGCTCAGAAGAGAGCCGTAGAACTCCAGCAGAAGGGAGATATAGATCCCGTTCTCTTCGCT
>JBJDZJ010000153.1:0-7815 GCA_051867915.1 Eubacteriales bacterium | reverse complement strand
ATCGCCTTGATGTTAAGATAGCTGTCCTTCACCATGGGTCCGCCGATACAGTAGGACTCATCCGCAAGGCTGGTATGCAGAGCGTCGGCGTCGGCAGTTGAATAGACCGCTACCGTTCGAATTCCCATTTCACGGCAGGCGCGGATGATCCGAACTGCAATCTCGCCTCTGTTTGCAATCAGTATTTTTGAAAACATAACCGATTCATTCCTTTCCGTTTCGGGAATTCGGTAATTATTTCCCGAAACAGCATTTAATCAGACTATTGCAAACGAGAATTCGCCGCTCATTGCCAGTTTTCCACCCACATAGGCTTCACCCTTGATCCAGAAAAAGGGAGCCTTCTGCTTGAGAATGGATGTATGGAATTCAATCCGATCGCCGGGCTTGACCTGAACGCGGAATTTCACATTGTTGATCCCCACATAGACAGGGGTCTTTCCGCTCATTTCTCCGGAAAACAGAATGCAAGCCGACTGTGCAGTCATTTCGCAGAGAATGACTCCGGGGACAATGGGATTGCCGGGAAAATGTCCCTGAAGGAAGTACTCGTCGCCCTTGACGGTATAATATCCCGTCGAGCTTCCGTCTTCGTTCAGATAGGCCTCTTCTACAAGAAGCATGGGTTCTCTGTGCGGAAGAATCTGCTTGATTTCATCTATATTCATGTCAAATCTCCTTTGTTTTCCGATGTTCTTCAGTTTTTGACCTTGAACAGCATCTGACCGAATTCAACCAGTTTGCCGTTTTCAGCGCAAACTTCTTCGATCACGCAATCCCGGTCGGCGGTGATCTCATTCATCATCTTCATGGCCTCAATAATGCAGAGAATATCGCCCTTTCTGACCTGATCGCCTGCCTTCACAAAAGCGGGCTGATCGGGTGTGGGAGCGGCATAGAAGACACCGACCAGAGGTGCCTTGATGGCATCCAGCCCGGAGGTTTTGTCTTCCTGCTTGACCGCAGTATCCTCGCTGACCGGTGCGGCGCTCGGAGCGCTCTGCACGGCAGGTGCGGCTGCTACAACAGGCGCAGGGACTTCCTTCTTCAGTTCAATCTCAAACTGTTCTTCATCATCTTTGATCCGAAGGGAGGTCAATCCCAAATCGCGGAAAAGCTCGGTTGCCTTCGACAACAGTTCTTTTTTAGAATTCGTCATATACTGATCTTGCCTTTCTTGCCGTGTTAATCACACTTCATATTTTTTGAACGCCAAACAAGCGTTATGACCGCCGAATCCCAGATTGGTGGACAGCGCATACTTGAGATCGGCTTTGACAGCCGTTCCCGGCGTGTAATTCAGATCACATTCGGGATCGGGAACCTTGTAGTTGATGGTGGGAGGAACGATGCCGTCCCGAAGTGCCAATGCACAGACGGCAGCCTCGACAGCGCCGGTGGCACCCAGCATATGTCCGGTCATGGACTTGGTGGAATCAAAGTGCATCTTATACGCCTTGTCGCCGAAGACCGCCTTGTAGGCCCTGGTCTCGGTCATGTCATTGAGATGTGTGGAGGTACCGTGAGCATTGACATAGATCTCCTCATCTCCGGTGATTCCCGCCTCTTCTGCGGCAATGCGGATACAGTTGGCAGATCCCGTTGCTTCGGGATCGGGAGAGGTCATATGGTAAGCGTCGGCCGTATTGCCGTAACCCACGATCTCGGCATAAATCTTTGCGCCTCTTGCTTTTGCATGTTCCAGCTCTTCCAGAACCAGGATAGCGGAGCCTTCGCCCATGACAAAGCCGTTTCTCTCGGCGTCAAAGGGGATGGAGGCACGGTCGGGATCGGTGGACTCGGACAGCGCCTTGCAGTTCATGAATCCCGCAATGGAAAGCGGCTCAATGGCACTCTCTGCGCCGCCTGCCAGAATGGCGTCGGCGTAGCCGCCCTTGATGGCGTGAAAGGCCTCTCCCACTTCATGAGCAGAGGTCGCACAGGCAGTGACTGTGGGAAGGGTGGGACCCTTCAGTCCGTAGCGGATGGAGATGGCACCTGCCGCCATATTGGAAATCATCATGGGAACAAACAGGGGGGAAACACGACCGGGCCCCCTCTTGTCAAGGGTCAGGGTATTGTTGACAAAAGTCTGCATACCGCCGATACCCGATCCGACATATACGCCGATACGGGTGCGGTCGGGGTTCGATTCCAGAAGTCCGCTGTCCGTAATGGCCTCGGTTGCCGCCGCTACCGCAAAATGGGTAAAGGGATCGGCACGCTTGCCCTCGGTAGGCTTCTCATAATAGTCCAGAGGGTTAAAATTCTTGACCTCTGCCGCCAGCTTGATTTTATAATCGGTGGTATCAAAGTGAGTAATCTCACCGATGCCGGACCGTCCGTTCACCAGACTGTCCCAGAATGCCTCGGTGCTGTTACCCACAGGGCTGATGACACCGATGCCCGTAATTACTACTCTACGCATGAATGGACTCCTTCATTCTGTCATTTCATCTATTCATTGGGTTTATGATGATACGCACTCTGAAAAATCATTTTCAGATTTACATATACATACCGCCGGTGACCTTAATGACCTCACCGGTGATATAATCAGACTCGGAAGAGGAAAGGAAAGCGACAGCCTTTGCCACATCCTCGGGGGTTCCGACCCGCTTCTGAGGAACCTGAGAAAGCATTGCTTCCTTTGCCGCATCGGTCAGAACGGCAGTCATTCCCGTATCAATAAATCCGGGAGCAACGGCATTGCAGCAGATTCCCTTGGCGGCGTACTCCTTGGCAACCGTCTTGGTCAGCGCAACCACGCCAGCCTTGGAGGCACTGTAATTTGCCTGACCGGGATTTCCCATAAGACCTACCACAGAGCTGATGTTCACGATCTTGCCGTACTTGTTCTTCATCATGTGACGGATCAGCGACTTGATCATGATAAAGGTACCCTTCAGGTTGACATTCAGAACAGCGGAAAACTCGTCCTCGGACATCTGAATCAGCAGCTTATCCTTGGTGATTCCGGCATTGTTGACCAGAATGTCGATCTTTCCCATCTGCTCGATGGCAGCCTTCAAATTGGTTTCTACCACGGCGCTGTCGGTAATATCGGTACGGAAATAGGCAACCTTTGCACCAAGTGCCTGAAGATCGGAAACCGTCTCGGCAACGCTGTCTTCGGGGAAAACATCAAAAATGACAATATCTGCGCCTTCGGATGCGAGTTTTGCGGCGATTGCCTTACCGATACCTCTGGCGGCTCCCGTTACGAGAGCAACTCTGTTTTCGAACATCATAATCTATACCATCCTTTCCGAATAAACCGGCTTATTTTCCAAAAGCCGAAAGTGTAGTTTCAAGGCTTGCAACATCTGCAACATTCAGGATTTTTACATCGGTCAGCGTCTTTGCCACAAATCCCGACAGGGTCTTCCCTGCGCCGACTTCAACAAAGGTATCGACGCCGTTGTTCGCCATATCACGAACGATGGTCTCCCATCTGACACTGTGGGAAAGCTGCTCGCAAACGGTCGTGCGAATGCCGTCGGGATCGGCGGGATAGAGCCTGCCCGTCAGATTGGCATACAGCGGAATTTCGGGAGCGCACACATGGGCTTCGGCAAGGAATCCGGCAAGTGCCGTCCCAGCATCCTCCATATAAGGCGTATGGAAGGCACCGCTGACCGCCAGCTTGATGCCCCTGCCTCCGGCTGCTTTGGCGGCCGCACAAAGTTCATCAATCCGTTCGGTGTTGCCGGCACAGGAAATCTGACCGGGGCAATTATAGTTGACAGGATAAACATCCGGAATGCCGCCGCACAGTTCCTCGACCTTTTCGGGGGTCAGCTTGACGATGGCAGCCATGCCGCCCGGATGCTTCGCTGCGCACTCGCCCATCTTCTCTCCCCGAAGGCAGACCAGACGGAAGGCTTCCTCATCGGAGAGGACGCCGGAAAATGCAAGTGCCGCAATCTCGCCAAGTGAAAAGCCGGCAGTAAAATCGGGAGTGATTCCCTTCTCTTCCAGCGCACGGGCGCAGGCCAGATCGGTCAAGAACAGGCAGGGCTGTGTATTTTCGGTAAGGGAAAGCGTCTCCTTATCCGATTGAAAGCAAAGATTCAGGATTCCCGGGCGAACCGACTCGCCCATATCAAACACCGCTTTGGCGGCGGGGGACGCATCGTACAGTTCCTTCCCCATTCCGGGATACTGGGAACCCTGTCCGGCAAACAAAAAAGCGGTTTTTCCCATAGTTTACCATTCCTTTTCTGTATTTTTGCATATATGCACGGAGCCACACGGGAATATACGGTAAACTCCGATCAATTCAATTCATTATAAGACAAACGGACAACAGAAGGAAGAGCCGATCAGTCCGACCGATCGGCTCACCAACCTGATCTTACTGCTTGGACTCGATGTACTCAGCCAGCTTGTCAATGGTGTTCAGCTCAGCAGAAAGCTCGATAGATACACCAAGCTCATCCTCGATCTGCATAACAAGCTCTGCGGTATCCAGAGAGTCGAGACCCAGTTCCTCAAAGGTTGCGGAAGACGAAATCTCGGATGCGTCCTTGCTCTGATAATCTGCAATGATCTTGATCAGTTTCTCTTTCATAGTTGTGTTTCCTCCAAAAAAAGATTTTGTTTATATGATCTCCGCAATGCGGTTGACCGTAAGATTTGGGCAGAAGTGAATATCGGATCTCTTCACTTCGCCAACGGGTGAAAAGTTACCACTCGATGAGACAAGCGGCAGAGGCAAGTCCTGCGCCGAAGGCGCAAAGAATGATCTTATCCCCTCTGGTAAGTTCTCCTCTGCGGTTGACCTGATCCAGAAGAACGGGAATGGTGGCGGAAGAGGTATTTCCGGTGGACTCAATGTTATGAGGGAACTTTTCATCGGGCGCCTTGGTGTGTCTGATTGCGCTGTTGATGATTCTCATATTGGCCTGATGCAGGAAGAATTTGGCAATATCGTCATATGTCAGTGAATTTTTGGTACAAATTGCTTCGATACGCTCGGCAATGGAGGAGACTGCAAACTTATAGACCTCCTGACCGTTCATACCCAGCGCAACCTTACCCTCATAAGTATTGTATCGGCAGTTGTCGGTACCTCTGGTGATATTCAGGATTTCGGCATTTCCGTCCACCTTCAGATCGAAGTCCACCTTTGAGCCTTCTCTTGCGCCGAGAACGACTGCGCCTGCGGCATCTCCGAAGAGACAGCAGGTAGAGCGATCTTCCCAGTTTACAAGCCGTGTCAGACTCTCGGCAGAAACCACCATTGCCTTCTTGACTGCACCGGAAGTGAAGTAGGCGTTCGCCATATTCAGCGCATAGACAAATCCGCAACAGCCCATGTTCATGTCCAGGGTAATCACACGCTCGGTAAGCCCGCAAGCCTTTGCGATCAGGCAGGACATGGAGGGAGAAATGTAGTCGCCGATCAGGGTGGTGCAGATCAGAAGATCAACCTCATCGGGAGCAATCCCGGCATTGTCCATGGCATTCCGACAGGCCGTCGTTGCAAGGCTCAAAAGCGATTCGCTGTCGGAAAGAATATGACGGGTCTGAATACCGGTTCGGGTGCGGATCCATTCATCATTCGTATCAATAAAGGTGGATAATTCGTCATTGGTAACGATTTTCTCAGGCAGCGCACTGCCCGTACCGAGAATCTGAAAACTCATTGTGTAGACCATTCCTTCTTACATACTCTGACGGTCTGCAATTTTATCAACTGCAAACAATACGCCATTATATCATACTAATCTTTTCTACTCTATCATACCAGAAATATCCGGATTGTCAAGGATTTTGTCGTTTTATTAACAATTTATTAACACTTTTCATAGACATACAAAAGCACCCGGCGGATTTTTCCGTCGGGTGCTTGACAAATCAAGGATCAGCCCTTTGCGGTGCAGGTAAAGATGTAGCTTCCGGAAAGGATGACGATGCAGGTTCTGCCGTCAACCGTAGACACAGACTGAATGCTGTTCATGGAAGCGTCGGGCGTTACGCCGCCCAGGGTGACATCATATCCTTCGGGGATATAGACGGTGGCGGTGGAGCCGTAAGGAACGGTGATATTCATCGTAATCGTGCCGTTCTCCTTGGTCCAGGAGGACTCCAGCTTTCCTCTGACGGTGTTCATCGTGCAGGTCACATAGGACAGATCGTCGAAGAAACAGGGGTCTACCGTGTAAGTTTCGAAACCGTTGGTTTCATTTCTTACGCCTGCCAGATGGCTGTAGAACCACTCATCGTAGGATCCGAGGAAGTAGTGTCCGAGAGATCTTGCGGTGGTCTCCCACATCTCCCACAGAGAGGTACTTCCCTGCTCAATCATAAAGCCCCAGGAAGGATATGTGGTCTGAGTTGCAATCTTATAGGCAACATCTGCATAGCCGTAGTCGCACAGTACAGGCAGGATCTCCTTTGCGCCTACACAACCGGTATCCAGATGATAATCCTTCTTCTTAATGTCGTTGACCAGACTTTCGACAACCTTCTCTACCCGATCCTCGGGAACAAGGCCGAAGGAGAGGGCAACCAGCTGAGAGGTCTGACGGAACTTGGTACGCTTGGGGCCGACATTGCTCCAATCCGAAGTTTCGTAGTAACCATTCTTATTATAGAAGGTCTCATTGAACGCTTCCTTGATGTTGGAAGCAGCATTCTTATAGGTCGTCACATCCGATGTTTCGCCGACAAGTTCAGCCATCTTTGCCATAGCGCAATACATCTTGTAGAGATATGCCGTTCCGACAATAGCAGAACCTTCATTGGGGGACTCGGAGTAAGGATCGTTCTGTCCGCCCATAGGAGATACCCAGTCACCCAGCTGACCGCCGCTGCACAGCCATCCGGACCGCTGAATACTACGCAGGATCTTGGTCGCATACAGATCCATCGCATGATACTGCTCCTGAACATACCATTCCATGCCATAGACATCGTACATTTCCTCGACAGCGAAGACATACAGAGTGTTCCAGACATAGTGATCGGCAACGCCCCAATCGGCGGTCGGTACCATCTGAGGTACCAGACCGTACTGCTCATAGCAGTCTTCCATGATCTCAACGAAGTTGGGCAGGAAGTTGGACATATCGAAATTGTAGGTCATGGACTGAAGCATAACATTGCAGTCGCCCAGCCAGCCGTTCTTCTCCCATACGGGGCAGTCGGTAGGCTTACCCTGGAGGTTGTTTTCGGTAGAGATCACCATCATATGGTGGAGCGCATTGATCAGATCGTTGGAAGTTTCGAAAGAACCGGTAACTTCCACATCATTGTTGACACGGTAGATGACAATATCGTCTTCGGTCAACTCACCGGGATAGTTCCAGATCTGGAAGTAGTTGAATCCCTTATAGCTGAACTTGGGCTCAAAGGTTTCGCTTTCGCCGCCCTTGCAGATATAGGTATCGGTCATGATGTAGAACTCGGGCCACCAGTTGCCGCTGACGCCGTCAGCGCCCATCTTGACAACAGAGCCGTTGGAATTCTTCTTCTCGCTGTAGGTAATGGTAATGGTATCGCCTGCTTTGGCGCCTTTTACAGTGATTGCCGCCCAACCGGTCACATACTCGGGAGCGGTGACCACATAGGAGCCGTCGGACATCTTCTTGATGGAAGCAGGAGCATAAGAGGAGGTACGGCGGATCGGATCCTCGATCATGCAGACCAGTTCACCGTCGGGAGTCTTTGCAACAGAAGCGGCGCTCCATGCGCTGTCATCAAATCCCGCCTGATTCCAGCCGTTCATTTCTTTTCTGGCATCGTAACGCTCGCCGTAATAGATGCTGTTGAAGTAGGTGGGGCCGTCGGTGGTTCCCTTCCAGCTGG
>JBJDZJ010000152.1:0-7991 GCA_051867915.1 Eubacteriales bacterium | reverse complement strand
GGAATAACTACTACTACGGCGCCGACAGCCTCGGCGTGATCCACTATGTCTACAATGAGGCCGGCACTGTGGTCGTCACCTATACCTACGACGCGTGGGGCAATACGGTTTCTGCAACGGGCGACAGCACGCTGATCGCAGTCAATCCCATCCGGTACAAATCCTACTACTACGACAGCGAGACGGGCTTCTTCTACCTGCAGAGCAGATACTACGATCCGCAGGTGGGAAGGTTTGTTAGTGCGGATGAGGTTGATTATCTCGGTGCAAGTGGAACGGTGCTGGGGTGCAATCTGTTTGCGTATTGCGAGAATAATCCGGTGAATGGTGATGATCCGACAGGATGCGGTCCATTTTTGGCAATTGGCGTACAATTTGCGGTTCGAATTGGACGATTCACTGTTGGAATTGAAGCACTTTGGTCTACTTCAAATTGGAATTTCTATTTGTTTGGATTTATTGGAGGAGCTAAGGATCTTAATGTAAATTTAATAAGCGGGTATGTAGAAAGGAGATTATTTATAATGATCAAAAGAATAGCGGCGCTTCTCATCACAGCTATCGTGCTGCTTGGTGCGGTTTCGTGTGAAAAGAAGCAGATTCCGGTAATTGATGGAGAAAGTCAAACAGGGGGTTTTCTTTGCAACAAATCATCCTGAAACAGGATGTCTGTCAGCAAGGCGGCTACTATTACTACACCGCTCATTCGGACAGCAAATCAATCTATCGGATGGATCCGGACGGAAACTTTTATGCAATTGCCGATAAACATATTTTTCATTCGATTCAGGTAAATGGGTCCTATGTGTACGCACTTGAATGGGGGGAACTTGGAGGGTATATCAATGGACTATGGAAAGTGTCCGTAAATGGAGACTCTTCGACAAGAATTCTGGATGACTACTTTATTGATCGTTATTTGGTATTCCGTGACGCAATCTATTTTACAACAGCATGCGTAGTTGATAATAAGCAGGCGTTTTATGAATATTGTGACGGGGAAGTCCGTGAACTGACCACTTCAATAGTGGATCGGTTTTATGTAGACGACAGTTTCGTTTATTATTCGACAGGAGACAGTTTGTGCCGAAAAAACAGGGACACTTTGGAGTTTGAATTCATATTGAATTTGCCTCAGAACTGCACGATGTGGCTTCCCATAGACGGTGGGTATCTGTTTGTAACGGAATCATCTTTATATACCGAAACTCTGTGGATACAAATCATGAATTCGCCTTTGAAAAGTTTGGGTGTAATTCAGAACGATATTGTGAGTCTGGGTATTATAGGTGAATACATCTATGTGTCCTGTTTTGACTCGATCTTATACCTGTATAATCCGGAAACCGGGGAAAATCGGGAATTCCCTGTTCCGGAGAATACGAGTGAGGTCATTTGCAGTAACGGACAGTTATATGCTCGAATCTACTCAGAGCATACGAATGAATTGCTGTTAGAAAAAATTGAACCCGATGTTTGATCACAATGTATTTGGTATGGTGATGCTCTCTGTGTCAAAATTTCGTTCCGTACTTTACATATTGTTGAAAATTATATTTTGACAGATGAATTCCAAACTTCCGCCGCTATTGGCATAGCAGACGGATTGGATGCCTGTTTTGAGTGTCCGTAACCGCCCGAAATTGCGATCACGAAAAAGCGAAACCAATGAAACAGCCAAAAACCAAAAACAAAACCACCCGTTTAGTGGGTGGTTACCGTAAGGATGTTTGAAACCCGTAGGGCGGGGGCTTGCTCCCGCCGCCAAACAAATATCGGCAGAGAGATTGTTTTCTCTGCCGATTTGTGTTACAATGATATGGATGATGAAAATGGATAATGAAAAAGAATTGCCGCAAAGAAAGCATCCTGTCTTGACAATTATGATTACAGTTCTGCGGGTGCATATTTTGTAACGAACTGCACGCAAAACAGAAATCAATTACAATATCATCGTAATATGCTCTCGGTGGAGTTGCAACCAATCAAGCCAAGAAACAATACTACTACCGGAAGGAGTTTTACTGTCTTTTTCATCCCTGTAGGATTTGAATAAGCCTTGCCGTAGCGGATTGGTATCATCGTTATTATGGGGAGGATTGATCACGGGCGTGTCAATCTGTGTTCAGGTCGACAGTTCATAGGGATAATTTACTTCATAGGGATAATTCACTTCTTCGTCCCAAGAGACAGAAATCTTTGAGCCGTCGTAGGTCAAAACACCCGTCCGAGTAAGTTCAATAGACATATATTTTCGTTCCAGCACACAAAGTAGCCCATCTCTGAAAAACAGTTGATAATCATGCTCGCATCTATCGGATAACGAGAAGATACACTCTCTTGTCTGATAGTCCATAATCAAGATATTATAGTCTACCATTCCACTTCCCGTTGCCATGACAAAGCAGAGTTCCGGCTTGCCATCTCCCGTAATGTCGTTCAAAACCAAGTTGGCACAGCCATTTGCCATTCCGCCGCAAAGATACTCTCCGTCGATATATATCTTGTCATCCTGTCTGTGCTCAAGAATGGCGTTATTGAGTTCGGGAATCTTGATGGAAAAATAGGGATATGTTTTATTGTCAAGTTCTACTGTGGGATAGACTTTGGTAGATTGTTCGTAGTTTTTGGATTCGAAAGTGATAGTTGCATCGTATTTATTGCAAAAACCAAACAATTCAGAAAACTCATCTACAACGACGGTGCTATTCATTTTGTTACCATATCCAACCACAGATAGGATGTAGTCTCTATTGGTACTCTCGGAATAGCCGGGAATATAGAATGTTGTCCATGGAAGCATCGTGCTGTTGATTCCCGGCACTTTTCCGGCAAATTGCATTGCTTCTTCTCCTGTAAAGAATGCCTTCGGAGAGGACAAGGCTTTCAAACGGTACAGAATGATTTCGTAGATCGCCGCTGTGTCATCCCAATCATAATACGGGGTTTCATTCGGTTGCGTTTTGATCATCTTGTCTTCCACAAACGGGAAACGCTCAGCCACTTGTGTTTTAGACGATACTGATCCAAACCCGGTAAGTACCACCTCGTCATACTCTTCATAAACTCGAATGGAATCCTGAATGATGAAGTATACCTCTTCTGTAGATAAGGACTTAATGACTTCTTTTTCGTAGTTGCTCTGCCAATACTTGTTGAGGTAGTCCTCGGAAATTACCGTGATTGTTTTGCCATCCTCGCTGATCTCGTACATGGCTTCAAACTTTGCTTGCAAGGAGTCCTGTGCCGGCGGAGTATCTTCGACAATGTTACCGCCGGAGCTGTCGCTGTTTTGCTTTTGTCCGTTCAGATCGTAAGGCTTCATTTCTCCGGTATCCGCGGCAATGGCGTACATACATCCGGTAAGAATGATGGCAGATAAAAGGAGCAAAGATATTACGATCGTGAAAAACTTAATGCTTTGTTTCATGATACATACCATCCTTTCATAATTTGCAGGTGCTTTCCCATCCTGCGACTATATTATACCGAATGCATATCGCCGACTTATCTCCGACTTATTGCCAACTTGTAAAAGTGATAAATATTTTCGTGCCTTTTCCGATTTCGGATTCAAAACGCATTTCTGCACGGTGGGTGTGGACGATCTGCTTGCACAGAGCAAGCCCAAGACCTGCACCGCCTTCGGCACGGGAACGGGATTTATCGGTACGGTAGAAGGGTTCTGTTATGTGCAGTAGTTGTTCGTCGGTCATACCCTTGCCGTTGTCTTCGATGATTGCTTGACCTTCGGAGCAGGATATTTTCACCTTGCCGCCGGCTGAGCAAGCCTTGATCGCATTTTCTGTGAGGTTATAGAACAGCATTGAGAGAAGCGTTTCATTGCCTTTGACGGTCACAGGTACGGTGTCGCAGGTGATTTCCACCTGTGCGTGCTCGGCTCTCATTTGAAGCTTTTCTGCAATGTCGGAGAGAACAGCACCAAGATCAGTGTCTTCCAGCTCGACTTCATTTACACGGATGAAAGCACCGTCAAGAAGGATTTCCGAAATTTTTTGCAGACGTTCGGATTCTGACATAATATACTTCGCTGCGATATGTCTGCGTTCCTCTGTGGTATTGGCTTTTTCTATGTATTCCGCATAGCCGTGAATGCTTGTCAGAGGTGTTCGGAGCTCGTGCGCCATATTATCCACGAGCATTTGTTTTTTCTCGGCTTCGTTTTCCAACGCTGCCATCTGTTCATTGATCTTTGCAAGCATAGCGTTAAAGCTTTTTGCAAGGAGCGTGAATTCGTCGCTGCCTTTTTCTTCTGCCGTAACGGAGAAATCTCCCGCTTCGATGACCTCGGTGGTTTTACGAAGCTTTTCAAGCGGTCCTGAGAGTTTTTTCAAAACAAAGTATAGACAGACTGCAAGGAGAAGCGAAACACCGATTGCAGTAAATGCATAAGTCAGCATCAATGCTTGAAACTCGGAATCCAAGGATTCCACGTTCTTTGCAAAGATCATCACATATTTGCCGTCGCATATCTCGGACGAGATTACAATATGGCGTTTGCCGTCAAAGTCAGTATGGAGCAATGCGTTATCTTCAATGGTATAGTCACTTTTGAAGTTTGTATAGATTGTTTCTCCGTTTTCCTCAAAGGCAAGGTATAATCCTTTGTTTGCATAATAGGTTCCGAAGGACTGCATCAGAAGCGAAGGGCTGCTGTAGGAGTTCGATTCGGTCATATCCTTAAAGTCACGCTCGAAGGACATTGCAATATAATATTGTTCTGCTGTTACCGCAGTTTCGGTTGCTTCCACGTTCTTTTGATAGGTGTAAATCGTGAGCGAAAGAATACCGACGTTCAAGCAGATCAGAAACAGCGCCAAGGTAAATATGTAGGTCTTCTGCCAAAATCTCATTTTCATATCTCAAACCTGTAACCCGTTTTATAAACCGTTTGTATCCGATTCGAGATGCCGAGCTTTTGGCGAAGTCTCTGAATGTGGACATCAACGGTACGGGTGTCTCCTTCATAGTCAAATTCCCATACGAGGTGTAAGAGTTTTTCACGGGAAAGTGCGAGGTTGCGGTTGCCTACCAGCACTTCAAGAAGGTCAAATTCACGGGGCTTGAGAGCAATTTCTTCACCGTTCTTATACACACGGCGGTTATCGAACTCAATTCGGATATCGTCAAATTCAAAGTAATTGGTATCGGCTTTGGTTCTGCGGAGCACCGCTTTCACGCGCTCCACAAGCTCAACGATGTCAAACGGCTTTGTAATATAGTCATCGGCGCCTAAACGGAACCCCTTAATTTTGTCTGTCGGCGTTGATTTTGCCGTGACGAAAATAACCGGTGTGCCTTGGATGTATTCCATAATCTCAAATCCCGAATACTTGGGGAGCATCACGTCAAGGATAATGAGGTCATATTTGAGCTTCAACGCTTCGGTCAGCCCCGATTCACCGTCAAATACCTGGCAGCACTCATGTCCGACCAGTTCAAGATTGAATTTTACAAGATCGTTGATCGCTTTTTCGTCCTCAACAATGAGTATTTTAGCCATGTTTTTCACCTCCGTATTGCCGATTGAAGATACAATATCTTCATTTTTCTTTCATTATAACACGGACTTGTTGCCAACTTGTATCCGTGAACACGCATTTTCAGTTTTGTAACAAAAAAACGCCTGTAACTTTTCCGAAGAAAGCTACAGGCTACAACATTTTCGGGGTTGATAAGCATATAACCACACCGAGAAAGCTCTTGATTCTATTCTATTATATCACATTTTGCAGCTTTTTACAATATCTTTGGGAATTTTTTAAGGTAAAAATAGGGGTATGGACAAAAAACAGAGCGATCAATTCCGGTTTATCGAGCAGAAGTCCCCGGCAGACCTTGAAAAATCTGCCGGGGCTTCTTTGGGTTTCCTGCGGATCATATTTGCTCACCACAAGGATACTTCCTTATGGGAAGAAGCCTTTGTCGGTGGTTTTGTTTTTGGGGATTATTTTCGTCCATATGCGATCTTTTCGATCCTTTTGACGGTGTGCTTCGTTTTTGCGCTCACGATTCCAACTGCTTGGATAAGAATCCGGCGGCGGTCTGAATCAGTTTGATTTCGGTCTCGGATGCGGTGTTTTCGGCGTCGGTCAGGGAGGCCACACACCCGATGACATCCCCTTCGGTGAGAATGGGCATCAGACAGGATATCTGCCAGCGATTCACACTGTCCACCACCCCGTAGTAGGGTTCGCCCGACTCGTGGGCATACAGGGTGCGTCCTTCGATCAGTTTTTCCACCTCGGAGGACAGGGTTTTCTCCATGAAATCCTTCTTAGGGACCCCTGCACAGGCGATGATTTCGTCACGGTCGCAGATCACGACCGCCATTTCGCAGGTTTTGTAAAGGGTTTCGGCATATTGCCCGGCAAAGGAGGTCAGCTCCCCTACCGGCGAGTACTTTTTGAAGATTACTTCGCCCTCGCGGTCGGTAAAGATTTCCAGTGGATCCCCCTCACGGATGCGCATGGTGCGACGGATTTCTTTGGGAATGACAACTCTGCCAAGATCATCTATTCTACGGACAATTCCGGTTGCTTTCATCTTTAAACTCTCCTTGTTTTTTCAGTCATACAGGGATAAACCGTGCATAGACGCATGGTTTATTGCGAAGCTAGTGTTTGTCAGATTGCGGGAGATTATGCAAGGATTGAAAGTTTTTTTCCAAAAGGAGAGGAATGAAGGTCGGAAATGCCTGCAAATGCGCAGACGGCACGATTTTTTGACAGACGGACCGTCTGCAAAAGGGAAGAGGACCCCTTTATTTTGACTCGGGATAGCGTTCCTTTATATCGGTTTCGCCCATGATATAGTCAAGACTGACGCCATAGAAACGGGCCAGGACAACGAGATGCCGTACCGGCATTTCGTTGATGCCCTGCTCGTAGCGGGAATAAACCTGCTGCGTGGTCTGAAGCAACTTCGCAATGTCGGACTGCTTGAGATCATGATCTTCTCGCAGATCACGAATGCGTTCTGTGTATTTTTTCATTTTCAACCGCCCCATGTCCTTGGCTTCATCAGCATAATACGAAAAAATTTTACCATAAATTCGCTAATAGGTCTTGACAATACACCAGATTTGGTGTATAATATCAAAAGAATACATAAAAATTTGGAATCATATTCATAACACCCCGATAGCCCCGCCGTTTTTGAGTTATAAAAAGATTCATCGGGGAAGGGAATCCGTAATGGGACCTGAGGATTTCAATTGGAAAAGTTTCCCTGTCGAAAAATGACAGGAAGGCTGAAAAAATCCATCCAATCAAATGAATTTGTGCTAAACAAAGATTTAACACATGATTTTTTTGAAAAAAGTATTGACATTTTAAAATATCTATGCTATAATCTTCATATGTATGGTGGGCAGTCTATATTTCATAGTTGAAATCGCTTGCAGAGGCCCCGGAACTTGCGGATAATCGGCGAAAAGGAGATGGACACTTGAGAGCTACCAAAGATGTAATGCTGCGGCAGATCGCAGGGGAAAATGTTCTGTTCCCGGTTGGGGCGATGGCTGAAAAGCTGTTCGGGCTTATGGCACTCAACGAATCGGGCGTACTGCTATGGCAGAAGCTTGCAAAGGACTGCACCGAAGATGACCTTGTGGAACTGCTGCTTTCCGAGTACAATGTGGACAGAGAAACGGCGCAGGCTGATGTGCGGCAGTTTCTGACACAGCTTGCCGATGTGGGGATTCTGGAAGACACGACCGCCCCAAACGGATGATTGGATCCATACGGGACGGAAGTCTCTTTGGATATACAGGTATTTATAATTATATTTATATATGGAGGAGAAAATGAAAAACAACAGAAAAATCCGATTATTGGCATTATTATTGACGGCAGTGCTGGTTGTGACCGCTGCTGTCCCTGCGGTTTCTTTTGCGCTTTCGTCCAAATTGTTCCGGACGACAGACGATCAGAGTGGTATCACGGGATATGCGTCGACAGATGAGACTA
>JBJDZJ010000151.1:0-8007 GCA_051867915.1 Eubacteriales bacterium | reverse complement strand
CGATACTCGCTGTTTTTTCGCTTTTTTTGGTCTCACATCATTGACAAATATACATTTTTCGAATTTTTCTTTCGGATCTTTCCTTCCTTTTTCCGACAAGCTCTTGACAAACCGATCTTTTACGGTTAAAATAGCAGTGTCTTCCGCCGACCCTGCGGGCGGCGAGCGACATTTCCCGAAATGACCATGAAAGGTACGGTAAATGAAAATGAAAAAAGATGAATTCACCTGGGAATCCGATCGGATTTTCCCATCCTTCCCTACCCCCAATACGGTAATGGATGCTGCCCTGACCAAAGGCGTCGCCCATGACCTGCTGCTTGCTCTGTCTGCGCTTCAGGGCATTGTCAACCGCAAGAAGCCCCGCATTCTTCTCGTCGATCCGGGTGCCGGAGAAGGCTCCGAAACCTGGGCTCATGAGTACGGACTAACGCTGAACTACCTTTCCCCCGAAGAACTGCTGAAAAAATACATCTTCGAATGCAAGGGAATCGTCGTATACAGCACCCAGCGATGCAAGCAGTTCCCCAATCTCGCCGCCACCGTTGCCGCCGTCAAGGGGGGCATTCCCGTATCGGTCGGAATATACCACCACATCCGGCATCTGGGCGCAGACATTCCCGTGCTGGAGGATCTGTCCGATCTGAGACTCTACAACTCGCTGGACATCTACGGCTATCTCTACGACCATGTCTGGAAGGACTGCTGTCATCGGATCCTGTTCTCCCTGAATCCTCACAATCCCTACCAGATGCGGGATCTGGCGTCCGCAACCGGATGCGCAACGGTATGGCTGGACTGCCGCAACAGCCCCGCCGAGAAGGAGCTGTATAAGAAATTCCTTGCCGACATGGAGCCCGGTGCCTCCATCTGCACCGGATGGTACACCGAGGAACGGTCGGGTATTACCACCGCCACCGGATTCGGCCTGTCCACCGTCCCCTCCGACTTCTTCGAAAACCCCACCGTTTATGCCCAGAATCAGGACATTCACATCCGTCCGGAGCCCGATTATCGGGATCCCGAAAACAAGGCCTATGTGACCGTTTTCGTATCGGACGGAGACAATATTCAGTATTGCCAGCACTATATGCGCAAATACTGGGATGAGAATGCAGATGCCCGGGGAAAGGTCGCCGTCAACTGGACGGTTTCACCCGCCCTTGCCGATGTGGCGCCTGCGATTCTGAACTACTACTACGATCATTCCACCGACAAGGACTGCTTCGTCTGCGGACCTTCGGGCATGGGCTACGCTATGCCCAACAACACCCTGGACGAGGACATCCCCGAAGGTCCTTATGCCGGATCGGACGAGAGCTTCGGCAAATACTGCGCTCTGTCCAACCGCTACTTCGAACGCACGGGACTGCGTGCGGTGACGGTATGGGATAACATGACCGACCGTCAAAGAGAGATTTACAGTCAGAATGCCCCCTATCTGTACGGACTGACCGTTCAGCTGTTTACCGACGACAGAGAAAGCATTACATCGGTGGCGGACGGTCTGATCTGCAAACAGATGACCCCCTGTTATACCTTTTCAAAGGAGCATCTCGCTTCGGTACTTCACCGTGAACTGAAAAAATGGGACAAGAATTCCCCTCTGTTCCTTGCCGCACAGCTGACCGTCTGGGGCAAGATCACGCTGACCGATCTTGCCGATCTGGAGGCGGAGGTATCCGAGGAATACGGCGGCAAGGTGGAATTCGTCCGTGCCGACGAATTCTTCAGAATGTACGCCAAGGCAAAAGGTCTGCCCGATCGGGGATAAAAGGCTTTCCCGCACTCATGGCAGAACAGGACAGAACCACGACCGTCAACGGGTATTTCGCCCGCAAAATAAAAAAAGAGAGGTAGTAAGATGAGCATCGGAAAATGCGCACTGGTCACCGGTGCATCCTCCGGAATCGGGCGGGAATTCGTCCGTCAGATCGCAGACGGGGGACAGTTTGAAAAGATTTATGTGGTCGCAAGACGGGAGGATCGGCTTCTGGAACTTGAAAGAGAACTGGGAGGTCGGATCGTACCAATCTGTGCCGATCTGGGCAGAGCCGAGAGTTTTGAGGCCATCAAAACCAGGCTGACCGCCGACCGTGCGGTCCTGTCCCTGCTGGTGGCAGCCGCAGGCTTCGGAAAATACGGTTCCTTCGCCGTCAACAGCGAGGAGGACATGGAGTCCATAGTTCAGGTCAACATTCTGGGACTCATGCGTACCGTCCGCTGCGGACTTGACTTTCTGGAGGACGGGGGACAAATCATTCTGATGGGTTCCCAGTCTGCCTTCCAGCCCCTGCCCGAGTTCAACATCTACGCCTCCTCAAAGGCCTTTGTTCTGCACTTCGGAAGAGCCCTGAATCTGGAGCTTCGGGATCGGGGCATCGGCGTTACCACCGTCTGCCCCGGCTATGTGGCAACCGAATTCTTCGAAGTCGCCGAAAAGTCCGCCGATCCCACTGCCTGCCGCAATTTCAAACCTCTGTACCGTGCCTGCGATGTGGTACGGAAAGCCCTGGCGGACAGTGAGCAGGGTAAGGATGTTTCGGTTTTCGGAATTTCGGTCAAGGCGGCAAGGCTGATGGCAAAACTTCTGCCCCACCGTCTGGTCATGCGGGTCTGGCTGAAAATCAGATAAGCACTGCAATCCCACAGGGTGCTGCACTTTGGTGCGGCACCCTTTTTTTGCCCTTTGACCCGTCCGGACCACGAATCTGCGAATTCCTTTCCCTTCACCGGCATAAAATGAACAAATTTTGAAATCTTTTTTAGAATTCCCTTATTTTTCATATAACCCTCTTGACAAATCCGAGAGTGTATGCTATGATTGAATCACAAGTGAACTATCTGTCTTAGTTTTGATAGTACAGTTTGGAGGTAGTTATGTTTTCCATTGACCCGATGGCAAGAAAGCCGGTATATGAGCAGATCATCGACCAGACCGAGAAATTCATCCTGACAGGTGCGCTCTCCTATGGCGACCAGCTCCCCTCTGTCCGCTCGCTTTCGCTGGAGCTTACCATCAACCCGAACACCATTCTCAAGGCCTATTCCGATCTGGACAATCGGGGGATCATCCAATCGGTACCCGGGAAGGGCTATTTCGTCTGTGCAGGCGCAAAATCCATCCTTGCAGATCGCTATCGCCTGCGGCTGACCGCACTCCGTCAGGAAATTGCCGAACTGGCACTGGCGGGCGTCGGAAAGGACGAGTTGCTGTCCCTGATTGAAACGGTCTACGAGAACAACGAAATCATCAAGAAAGGAAATGATTCACATGATTAAAGCCACCAACCTGACCAAGCGTTTTGAGGACTTCACCGCCCTCGACAACATCTCCTGCACCATCAACGACGGCACCATCTACGGCATGGTGGGCTCCAACGGCGCAGGCAAGTCCACCCTTCTGCGGATCATCACCGGCGTTTACAAGCAGGACGGCGGCGAAATCACCATCGACGGAGGCACGGTCTGGGACAATCCCGAAATCAAGCAGAAATTCGCCTATGTCCCCGACGAGCTGTATTTTCTCCCCGGTGCCACCATGGATCGCATGGCGTCCCTCTACCGATCCATCTACAAATCCTTTGACACCGCCCGCTACAAGGAACTGACCGGGGTCTTCGGTCTGAATCCGAAAAAGCCCATCTCCACCTTCTCCAAGGGAATGAAGCGTCAGGCTGCAACCATTCTGGCTCTTGCCTGCCGTCCCGCCTACATCTTCTTTGACGAAACCTTCGACGGTCTGGATCCCGTTATGCGAAACTATGTCAAGAGTCTCATCTGCGAGGATGTCATTGAGCGGCACGCTTCGGCGATTATTACCTCCCACTCCCTGCGGGAACTGGAAGATACCTGCGATCAGCTGGCACTGCTTCACAAGGGCGGTCTTGTGGTGGAAAGCGACATTCAGAATCTGAAAACCGCTCAGTTCAAGATTCAGATTGCCTTCAATCACCCCTATGATCGGGATCTGTTTGAGGGGATCCGGATTTCCCACTTCGTCAAGCACGGCTCGGTTTCCAATATGATTGTCAGGGGAGACCGTGAGGAAACGGTGGCAAGACTGTCCGCCCTGTCCCCGACGGTGCTGGATGTCCTTCCCCTGTCGTTGGAGGAAGTCTTTACCTACGAAATGGAAGCCCTCGGCTATTCCTTCCAACTCGATTAAACAAAAGGCGGTGTAAAAACAATGAAAAAACAATTCTTCAGCAAAGGCCTCTATCTTGAGGGACTGCGTCAGCTCAAACTGATCGGCATTCTGCTCTCGGTCATCTTCTGTCTTATTGCGGTCATTCCGCCCGTCGGTCAGGGAATTGTATCCTTACACAATTTAGCTGAGACTCATACCTACAATCCGGGATATACACCCACTCCCGATAAAATTGACGGCGTACTCATGAATCCCGTCATCATCGCCGTCTTTCTGGTCATTGCGCCCATTCTGGTCTTCATTCTGTTCGGATTTCTGAACAAGCGCAAAAACTCCGATTTCTATCACGCCATCCCCCACACCCGTCTTTCCATCTTTCTCTCCTTCTATGCCGCCGTCATGACATGGGTTGCCATTATGATCGTCTCTTCCTCGTTGTGCGCCATAATAGGATATGCCATCTTCCCGCAGTTTTTCATTCCCCGGTATACCGATCTGCTGCTCTTCATGCTGACCTGCTTTGTCATCAGCGCCCTGAGCGTCGGTGCTGCCCTGATCGCTTCTTCCCTGTCGGGAACAACCGCCACCAATATTCTTCTCACCGTGCTCATTCTCTATCTGCCCCGGATTACCCTGACGGCCCTCAACTCCATCCTGATGTCTACCCTTCCCATCATCCCATCCGGTCACAGTTTCCTGCTGTTTGACAACAGCTGCAACCTGCTGTTTTCCTTTGTGGCAAACTTCTTCACCGATACCCTGTTCCGAAGAAGTCCTTACATCAATTCCATGACCAGCGTCCACGGCCTGATCTACACCGCCGTTCTTGCCGTGATCTTCACCGTTCTGGCGGCAATCCTGTTTATCCGCAGAAAGAGCGAAAGTGCCGAGCGTTCGGCTCCTTCCAAACGCCTTCAGGCGACCTACCGCATCATCGTCACCATGATCGTCTGCCTCTTTGCCTGCATGCTCATCTTTTCCCTGATCTGCAACAAGGATACATACATAGACTCTGAAATCTTCGGTATCATCGTCCTCTACATTGCCGCACTGGTTGTCTACTTTGCATACGAATTGATAACCACCCGCAAATGGAAGAATCTGCTTCGTGCCATGCCCGGTCTGGGTATCGTTGCGGCACTGAATGTGGCAATTCTCTGCCTTCTGGGCGGTCTGCGGGCTTACAACCTGAGCTTCACACCGTCTGCCGACGAAATCAAGAGTATCTCGGTCATGGGAAACAGCGAAAATGATACTATATATTATTCCAATTATACTTTTTACGATTATGTCCAATCCAGGACGGAGACCATTAAGCTGGACACGCCCGAAAGCAAGGAAATCATCGCCGATTCCCTTTCCGACTGCGTTGAAATTCTCAAGGAGTGCGGAGCCAACGGATACGGGTACGGTATTATGCATTCCGATTATGAGACTCCCGTAACCGTCAAAATCACAACGAACCGGGGCAGCCGATACCGCACCGTCTATGTAACCAATAATGATCTCAACCTGATTGCAAATCAGCTGGCAAACGATCAGCAGTATGCCGATCTGTACATGAAGCTACCCAAAATGCAATTTGAACTGGGATCGAGTCGGAATCTCTATGTGCGGGACAATGACTGGAACAGCTACTATGCGATCAACAACATTGCCCGGAATATCCTTGACACCCTTCAGGATGAAATCAACACCATGGGATTTGATAAATGGTTTTCGCTGGTTTCCCGGGCAGCCTACCGCGATGATCGCTTCGCTGTTGTCTATACGGTCGATTCCGGTGAAACGATCTGCATTTACATCAATCCTGATGATATGCCCCAAACCTATAAGCAGTGTCTGGCAATGATGGCGAACGAAGACCCGTCCGAGTCGATAAGGGTCATGAAGAATTCGGTTGAATCCGAAACAACATGGGTTGGTTCCCAATTTGTTGTCTTTCTGACAAATCCCGATACCGGTGCCATTCAGCCCTACTATTTCCGGTATTCCTCCGGCGATGACACCTATAGCACGACGGAACAGTATGAAAATGCCGTCAGCTTTCTGTCCTCTAAGATTCACGGAGAGCAGTACAATCCGGGAGACAGTTTCCTGAAACTGAGTGTCGATGCAGAATATAAAGGCGACGATACAGACTACTATACATATGATAATGTGTACGGATATCTCTGCCTGTCCGACATAACCGAAAAAGACCTGCTTTCGCTGGGATTTACCAAAGAAATTTTCTACGACGGTATAGGAACCGTCATTTATGACTGACGATGAAAGAACCGTTTTTCCCTCAGGATTTACGAAAAATTCACGGTCAGGCAACAGATTTTGATGGAATCCGATGGGCAAATATGGTAAAGTTCAGCCAGTCCATGAAAGAAGAGGATCTGTTCCCATGAAAGTCACCGTAAAGAGATTTCTGGCTCTCGCTCTTGCGTCCCTCACTTTGGCCTCCTTCTCCTCCTGCGCCCTGCTCACCGGCGATGAAACGGATGAAATCGACGGTACAAAAAAATCGCAGTCCCTGTCCGATCCCGCCTCTCCCGATCCCGAAAAGGCGAAAACCGTGATCTGCGTGGACGCAGGTCACGGTGTGGGGGATGTGGGTGCCATCTCCCCTTTTACGGGAGATGACGGCAGTCCGATCTATGAGAAGGACATCAATCTGGAGATCTGCCAGTATCTGGTGGACGAGCTTCGGTCTTTGGGCTACACGGTAGTGATGGCTAGAGGCGCCGATGAAGAGGAGCCGGCGGCGGGATACGATGCGGACGGCAAGTGCGGGATCCGGCAAAGGGTCACATGGGCGAACGCCCAGGGATACGATCTGTATGTCAGCATTCACTGCAATTCCTTTACCGATCCCGAGGTCAGCGGAACGAGGCTCTACTATCACAAAGACAACAACGGGGCGGAAAACAAGGCTCTGTGCAACGCCCTGTCCGCCGCCCTGCTCCGCTTTTCGAGAGCATCTCCGAAGATTGTATCGGACGCCGATCTGTACGCCGTCACCGCTACGCAAATGCCGGCGGTGCTGATCGAAAACGGATTCATCACCAACAAGGACGATTTTGCCAACATGACCGACTCCCGCTGGCAGCAGCTATTTGCCAAGGCGGTCGCCGAAGGAATTGACGAATATCTGGTACAGTAAATCAAAACCACCCGTCAAAGGCGGGTACTCGTAAAACAGTTTCAGTCCCGGCAGTAATGTCCGCCGGGACTGCTCTTACATATATTGAAACCGTGTGATATGATTATACAGGCTGATAAACTTGAATTTGCAGGTGAGAATGATGAAAACTTTATATATGATTGGTGGCACTATGGGAGTTGGAAAAACAACAGTGTGCCAACTGCTCAAACAGGATTTACCGAATTGCGTATTTCTTGACGGAGATTGGTGTTGGGATGCAAGTCCGTTCCAAGTAACTAATGAAACAAAAGCAATGGTGACGAATAATATTTGTTACTTACTAAATAGTTTTCTGAAATGTACTGCATACGAGAATATAATTTTTTGTTGGGTGATGCACGAGCAGAGTATAATCGATTCCATACTTGAAAAGTTGGATACACAGAACTGTGAGGTGAAATGCGTCTCGCTTGTAGCGGATGAAAAGACTCTGTGTGAAAGATTATCAATGGATGTAGAAAGAGGTATTCGTTCTGAAGATGTAATTGAGAGAAGCATAGCAAGAATACCGATGTATCAAGCACTCAATACCATTAAAATTGATACAAGCGCAAAAACCGTGGCTGTGATTGCCAATGAGATAAAGCAGTTGTAATACTGTTAAACTCCAATTTGTCGAACTGATAAAGGGCGCACTTCTATACACCTTTCGGTGTACTGT
>JBJDZJ010000150.1:0-8044 GCA_051867915.1 Eubacteriales bacterium | reverse complement strand
AAAATACCGCCATTCACTACAACGGCGTGAAGATCAACATCGTGGACACCCCCGGTCACGCCGACTTCGGCGGAGAGGTGGAGCGGATTCTGAAGATGGTCAACGGCGTTATCCTGCTGGTGGATGCCGCAGAGGGTCCCATGCCTCAGACCCGTTTCGTTTTACAGCGCGCTCTGGAGCTCAACCACCGTGTCATTGTGGTTATCAACAAGATTGACAAGCCCGACGCTCGGCTGGACGAGGTTCCCGACGAAATTCTCGATCTGCTGATTGATCTGGACGCCTCGGACGAGCAGCTGGATTCTCCCATTCTTTACTGTTCGGGAAGAGCCGGAACGGCTACCAAGGATCCTTCGGTTCCCGGAACCGATCTGCGTCCCCTGTTCGATACCATTCTGGAATATATGCCCGCTCCCGAAGGCGACGAGAATGCTCCCCTTCAGATGCTGGTATCCTCCATCGACTACAACGATTATGTGGGCAGAATCGGCATCGGCAGAGTGGAGAACGGCGTCATCAAGGTAGGTCAGGATGTGTCCATCTGCAACTACCATACCGGCGAACAGCCCCGCCGCACCCGAATTGTTTCGCTGTTTGCCTTCGACGGTCTGCGCCGTGTGAATGTCGAGCAGAGCCTCCCCGGCGACATTGTCTGCTTCTCGGGAGCTGAGAATATCACCATCGGCGACACCATCTGCGCCGTGGATACCCCCAATCCCCTGCCCTTTGTCAAAATTTCGGAGCCGACCCTGGAAATGACCTTCCAGGTCAACGATTCCCCCTTTGCCGGCAAGGAAGGCAAGTTCGTCACCTCCAGACAGATCCGCAAGCGTCTGTACGACGAGCTTCTGAAGGATGTCTCCCTGCGGGTCAGCGACGGTGAGACCACCGATTCCTTCAAGGTCTGCGGCAGAGGCGAGATGCACCTGTCCATTCTGATCGAAACCATGCGCCGTGAAGGATTCGAGCTGGCGGTTTCCTCTCCCCGTGTCATCTACAAGGAGATCGACGGCAAGCTCTGCGAGCCTATGGAACGGGTCTACATTGATGTAGACACCGAATATTCGGGATCGGTTATGGAGAAGCTGGGCGCCCGCAAGGGTGAGCTTGTGGACATGTCGGTTCACGGAAGCCGCACCAAGATGGAGTATTCCATTCCCGCCCGCTGTCTCTTCGGATACCGTTCCAAGTTCATGACCGATACCCGGGGCGAGGGCATTCTGAATTCCATTTTTGACGGATATCAGCCCTACAAAGGCGACATCACCGCCCGTTACACCGGATCGCTGGTGGCATCCGAAGCAGGCGAAACCACCTCTTACGGTCTGTACAACACTCAGGACAGAGGTGCCATGTTCATCGGCGTTCAGACTCCTGTTTACGAAGGCATGATCGTGGGTGAGAATCCCAAGATGGGCGACATCGCCGTGAATCCCTGCAAGACCAAACAGCTGACCGCCATCCGCTCCAAGGGAGCAGATGAGAAGCTGATTCTGACTCCTCCCCGCATTATGGGTCTGGAGGAGGCCATCGAGTTCATCGCCGACGATGAACTGATCGAAGTCACGCCCAAGAGCATCCGTCTGAGAAAGTCCATTCTGAACACCCAGAACCGTCTCAAGGCTCAGGCAAAACTGAAGAAATAAACCGAATACCTCATAAATCGGGCTGCCGCACATGCTTTGCGGCAGCCCTTTTGGATTCCATCGGCGGGCGGAACAATTCTGCACGCCTTTTTGTTCACACTATATTTACATTTAATTTTGCAATATACCTTGACAGGCGATGTATCTCGTGATATAATGTGGCCGAAAGGAGGATTTGCAAATATGTCGATAACTTCCGATCTGCTTCGGGGCAACACCGATACCATCATCCTTGCGTTGCTAGAAAAAGGAGACAGCTACGGATATGAGATCAACAAATCCATATCCCACCATTCGGGCGGCGGTCTTGTTCTGAAGGAAGCGACCCTCTACTGCGCATTCAAGCGGCTGGAGGAGTCAGGATGTATTGCATCCTATTGGGGAAATGAGGAAAGCGGTGCCAGACGGCACTATTACACTCTGACCGGAATCGGCAGGCAGACGCTGGAAAAGCAGAAAAATGAATGGATCTCTGCCCGCACCATTCTGGATCAACTGATTCTTGGGGAAAACTGATTCCCACAAAAAGACACGAAAGGAATGATACCATCTCATGGCAAACAGATATGAAAAACTGGATAACTTTCTGAATGATGCCTTCAAAGGTTCTCCCAACACCCTTGAGGCCAACGAGCTGAAGGTGGAGATTGCCACCAATCTGCGGCAGATGTACGATGAACTGCTGGCCTCCGGACTTTCCGAAGAGGAAGCCCTTGCCCGCACCTGCGACTCCCTCGGCAGTCCCGAGGAACTGTTCGGTTCCCATACTCAGGGTGAATTCGCTGCCTATTCATCGGCCTCTCCCGGATTCCAACCCTATACCGCTCCCGCAAAGCCCATGAAGCCCCCGGCATCGCCTCTGCGATCCCTGATCATAACCCTGGGCATTCTGCTTTGCGCCCTGTGCTGGCTTCCCACCGCCATCATGGCGGTCAGCGGGGTGGAGAACGGCGGCCGGATCGCCTCACCCATTCTCCCCATGGTGTCCTTGGGCGTCTTCTGCTTTATCTACGCCGGCAGTATGCGTCTGGGAGCATCCCTGAAAACCAAACTGCACTATACCCTCATCGCTCTGGGCGTCGGCTGTGAAATCAGCTGTGCCGTTCCCGTCATGATTCTTCAAGGCAGCATCGGCGTTTCCCTTCTGCTCGTCCTTGTGGGACTTGGAATCGTCCTGATCGTCGGCGGTGCCATGATTCCCACCGACAAATGGGACTCTGAAGGCATAGACCCCGATGAAAAGCGCACCGAAACGCCTCTGGAAAAGTCGATCACGCTGATCGTCGTTGCCATTTATCTGCTGGTCTCCTTCCTCACCGGGGCATGGGCAGTGACCTGGATTCTCTTTCTGATCGGCTCTGCCGTAAAGAGCCTGATCCGATCCATCCTCGATCTGAAAAAAGAGAACGAAAACAACAACCCGAAAGTCTGACGAAAGGACGGTAACAAGCAATGAACACCAAAAGAACGCTCATAGCCAACATCGTTGTCAGCATCATCCTGATTGTGGTTCTGAGTGCCGCACTGATTGCAGGCATCTTCATGACCGCTCACTCCTTTCACCTGTCCGATCTGGAGTTCAACGGCTTTGACAGCTTTTTCGGATTCGGATATTTCAGCGGCATTTCCGGTGAAAGTGACTATTCCACCGAACCCTGCACCGTGAACGCAGGCGACATAAAGTCGCTGAACATCGGCTGGGCGGCGGGCGAAGTCCGGATTTCGGTGGAAGAGGGACTGGATCAGGTCACCGTCTCCGAAACCGGCGACAATTCCAAGCATCGGCTCTGCTGGGAGCTGTCCGACAGCGGAACCCTCAACCTTCGGTACACCCAAAAGAGCGGCTTCATCATCGGCAGTTATCCCAAAAAGACCCTGACCGTCCGTCTGCCCGCATCGGTGGACATGAATCTGGTCAAAATCAACGCCTATTCCTCCTCGCTGAATGCGGACGGTCTGAACATCGGGCAGCTGGACTACTCCGGAGCGTCCGGAAGTATCGTCCTGAAAAACTGCACAATCGCCAATGACTGTCTGATTGACAAGGCGTCCGGCGATCTTGAAATGACCTCGGTGGAAATCGGCGGCAAGCTGGACATCGACAATGCCTCCGGTGGCATCACGGCGGATTCGCTGACCGTCCATCACATCAGCATCGACACGGCAAGCGGCAAGGTCACGCTGAAGAACACCGATTGCAGTCTGCTGAATCTGAGCAGTGCGTCCGGCGGGATTTATTTCAGCGGAACCGTGGACCGTGTGGATCAGGAAAGCGCATCGGGAAAGGGCGAGTACCGTCTGACCAATGTTCCCACCGAAATGGAGTTTGACAGTGCGTCCGGCGGCGTGATCATCTATCTGCCCGCCGATGCCGGATTCCATGCCTCTCTGGACGGCGCCAGCGGATCCATCAGCTGCGGATTCCCGGATGCCACGGTATCGAAGAAATCCGCCTACCGAAACGGACAGGGGAACTGCACCATTGAAATGGATGCCGCCTCGGGCAGTCTGTCCATTCAGCCGAACGAATAAGCTCAAAAGGAAGCCGCCTTTCCAAGCCGCTTTCCCCGAAGCAGTCTCATTTCAACGACTGCTTCGGGGAAAATTTTTGCTCATATTCGGGCATCTCTTTGGACAATTGTCAACAACTTCTCAAAAAAGACTTTACTTTTTTCAAATCTATGCTATAATAATAAAAGTTATTTTTTTGCAAGGAAGGACTCATGTCATTTACAGAAGCATTATCCGTAAAGAATTCTCCTGCATCCGCCGTCGGCAAATCCTTTGTCATTCACACCCTCGGGTGCAAGGTCAATCAATATGAAAGTCAGGTCATCAGGGAGCATCTGGAGTCACAAGGACTGTCTGCCGTGGAGGACGGGTATGCCGACATCTGCATCATCAACACCTGTGCCGTCACCGCCGAATCGGAGCGCAAAGCAAGGCAGATCATCCGTCGGACGGTGTCCAGGAATCCCGACGCCTATGTGATTGTCACGGGATGCTATGCCCAACTGCGTCCGGGAGAGCTTTCCGCCATACCCGGCGTCGCCTTCGTCTGCGGGAATCGCTCCAAGCTGGCGGCGGCGGATGCCGCCCTCCGATTTGCCCAAACGGGGGAGCGGCTGACTTCCGATCGGGTAGAGGAACTGTCCGGCGCATCCTTCGAGCGGGCGGCAATCCACCGATCGGAGCGCACCCGTGCCTATGTGAAGATCGAGGACGGATGTCAGTCCAAATGTGCCTACTGCACCATTAAGGACGCCCGGGGACCGGTCCGCTCCAAATCCCTCTCCGACACGGTAAACGAGGTGACGGGACTGGTTGCGGCAGGCTATCGGGAAATCGTGCTGACCGGAATCGAAATCTCCGCCTGGGGACGGGACAACCGGGAGGGTGATCTTGCCGATCTGATCGCCGCCCTGTCGGAGATTCCCGGGCTTGTCCGGGTGCGGCTGGGGTCGCTGGATCCTTCCCTGCTGACTCCCGCCTTCACCGATCGGATCGCATCCTCCGCAAATCTTGCCCCCCATTTCCACCTGTCCCTGCAAAGCGGATGCGACAAAACCCTTGCCGCCATGCGCAGACGGTACAACACCGCCATGATCGCCCGCAATGTTGCCCATCTGAGAGAGCGTCTCCCGAACGCCTGCTTCACCGCCGACACCATCGTGGGCTTTCCGGGGGAAAGCGAGGAAGATTTTGCAAAATCCGCCCGATTCATCGAATCTCTGGGGCTTTTGTACAATCACATCTTCCCCTTTTCCCGCCGTCCGGGAACCGAAGCCGACCGTATGGACGGACAGCTTCCCGAATCGGTGAAGTCCGAGCGGCTTCATCGGCTGGAAGCCATCCGGGACGAGAGTACCCGCAGGGTCTGCGAGGGATACATCGGGTCGGAGCGGACGGTGCTGTTTGAGGAATTTGACGAAAGTATGGCAATCGGGCACACCGACAACTTTCTGGAGGTTGCCGCACCGGCAGTAGCCGATCTCCACGGGAGATTTGCCACCGTCCGGCTTGATCGGTACGAAAACGGCAGACTCATCGGAAGAATCACACACATTTACGACCAAACAGAAGGGAAATCACGATAAATATGGAAACTTATACCACCTTCCGCAGTGTTGCCGAGGTCAATCTCAGCCACATTCGGGAAAATCTCATGGAATGTATGAAGCTGATTCCCGACGGAGTCAAGCCGGTTGGCGTGGTCAAGGCAGATGCCTACGGTCACGGCGCCCTGCGGACGGCGGGCATCATCTACGATCTGGTGGACGCCTTTGCGGTTGCCACCGTGGACGAGGCGCTGGAGCTGAAAAGTGCGGGATACGAGACCCCCATCTACATTCTGGGCTATGCCCATCCATCTTCTTACAAGATTTTGATTGAGAACGACATCATTCCTGCCATCTTCAAATGGGAAGATGCCGCCGCCTTCTCGGAAGTGGCGGAAAAACTGGGAGTTCGGGCAAGAATCAACATCAAGGTGGATACCGGCATGGGGCGCATCGGCTTTCCTGCAGGTGATGAATCGGCAAAGCTGGTGAAAAAGATCGCCGATCTTCCGGGTCTTCGGATGTACGGACTGTTCATGCACTTTGCCACAGCCGATCAGGCAGACAAAACCTTCGCCGAGTGCCAGTTTGAAAGATTCAACTGCTTTATCGGAAAGTGCCACGCCCTCGGAGTGGATTTTGAGAACATCACCTGCGCCAACAGTGCCGCCGTTCTGGAGATGCCCCAGACAGCCAAGACCGAAATGCGGGTGGGCATCGCCCTGTACGGTTATCTGCCCTCCGCCCAGGTGGTCACAAACGCCAAGTTGAAGCCCGCATTGGTCTGGAAGAGTCACATTGCCTTTGTGAAGGAAGTTGAGGCGGGGGAAAGTATCGGATACGGTCAGACCTATGTGGCAGACAGCCGCCGTCGGATCGCCACCGTCCCGGTGGGCTACGCCGACGGATACCCCAGAAGCCTTTCCAATAAGGGTCGGGTGCGCATCGGGAGCGGTTTTGCTCCCGTAGTCGGAAGGGTCTGCATGGATATGTTCATGGTGGACATCACCGATCTGCCCGACGCCCGGGACGGCGACGAAGTGATCCTGATCGGGGAGGGCGTCAGCGCCGACGATCTCGCCGCACTGACGGGAACCATCTCCTACGAGATCCTCTGCGGTATCTCCAAGCGGGTCCCCAGGGTGTATGTGAAGTAAATCAAAATCACCAGACAAACGGGTGAATGTGATGGGGATTTTCGCCTTGATATTCAGAGAGCCTGTCGCCTGCCCCTTCATTTCAGACATCCGATTCTCTTGAAACGAAATCCGTGGGAGCTTTTTCCAAAAAGTTCCCACGGAAGTTTTTTGTATTTTCTCAAATTCTCACAGCACCAGCCACAGAATGCCGCCGACAATCAGGGCAAGTCCTATGGGAAGGGCTGCCATGTAGATTTTCATGGCTCCCACATAGGCGCCCAGAAGAAAGCTCCGGGGCTGTTTTTTATTGTAGTACAGTTCCAGCTTATAGCCGGTGGCGTACTTGGTCTGAATCGGGACGGCGGCAGAGCCACGGATCCGCTGCTTTCCCACCTCATATTCGGCGACCGCCTGCCAACCGCTCGGCATTTTGCCGTTTGATTCGACCTTTTTACAGTCCACCACCCGACCGATGGCTTTGGCGTACTCCTTTTTCAGCTTGAGATAGCGGTTCAGAAACATCCCGCCGAAGGCGGCAGCGATCACGCCGAAAACGATCAATACAATAGGCATATAGATGTCATTCCTTTCTGTATTTTTTCCTTTTGAGGACGACCGATGGTCGCCCCTACGGTTTCGGATTTCGGTAGGAACAATCCCCACTCTAAGACAGATCATTTTTCCTCTACCCTACATCGGCTATCATGAAATGGAGTTTTGACTCGTCTCAACCACCGTACCACCCACGGCATCGTACGGGGCGACCATTGGTCGTCCGTCAACCCACGCGACATCGTACGGGCGACCATTGGTCGTTCGTTATCCCACAACATGTAGGGGCGACCATTAGTCGTCCGTATTCGTCAGATTATTGTGGAAATGTTGTCGATCTTCATCGTGCGAACCGACCGCATTGCGACAAAGGCTCATCTTGAGGACGACCAATGGTCGCCCCTACGGTTTCGGATTTCGGTGGGAACAATCCCCACTCTAAGGCAGATCATTTTTCCTCTACCCTACATCGGCTATCATGAAATGGAGTTTTGACTCGTCTCAACCACCGTACCACCCACGGCATCGTAGGGGGCGACCATCGGTTGTCCGTCAACCCACGACATCGTACGGGCGACCATCGATCGTCCGTCAACCCACGGCATCGTACGGGCAACCATCGGTCGTCCGTTATCCCACAACATGTAGG
>JBJDZJ010000149.1:0-8070 GCA_051867915.1 Eubacteriales bacterium | reverse complement strand
TGCATAACATAAAAACCGACCTATGATCGTAACCATAGGTCGGTTTAACTGTTTTCCGAAGCCCGGCCGAAACGGGTGGTTTTGATTTATGTGTTCGGCTGTAATCAGTCGCCGCTCTCCCAGTTATGGTAGACATCCTGAACATCGTCGTCGTCCTCGAGGGCTTCGATCAGGTTCTCCATATTCTTGATGTCGTCCTCGTTCTCCAGCGTGATATAGGACGAGGGAACCTTGGTAACCTCGGCGGAGGTCAGGGTGTACTTGCCCTCCAGTGCAGTCTTGACGGCATCCAGATCGGCAGGATCGGTATAGATCTCGAAAATATCGCCGTCGGCGATGAAATCAGCGGCGCCCGCTTCCAGTGCGGCCTCCATGACGGCGTCCTCATCGTAGTCGCCGTCCTCGTTGTCGATGACGATCAGTCCCTGATCGGAGAACATGAAGCTGACACAGCCCTGAGATCCCATATTTCCGCCGAATTTGTCGAAATAGTGGCGGATATTGCCGGCAGTACGGTTCTTCTTATCGGTGGCGGTGGTGACGATGACGGCAACACCTGCGGGACCGTAGCCCTCATAGGTGTACTCCTCATAAACCACGCCGTCTGCGCCTGCCTTGTCGATGACACGCTTGATGTTGTCGTTGGGCACATTCAGCGACTTTGCCTTGGCAATCAGATCTCTGAGCTTGGTATTGGAGTTGGGGTCGGAGCCGCCCTCTCTGACGGCAATGGCGATCTCCTTACCGACCTTTGTGAAAACCTTCGCCTTCTGGGCGTCGGTTTTCTCTTTTTTGTGCATGATATTCTTCCATTTGCTATGTCCGGACATTTCTTTTCTCTCCTTTTCGTATATAAACAGCTATCAGATCAAATTTTTTCGGGGGTTTTCAGGCAGATCAGAGGCAGTGCGCTGTGCAGAACCGTATTGGTGGCTTTGGTCAGCGCCAGTCGGGTGTACCGGATCTTCGGATCCTCCACCGACAGAATGGGGCACTCATGATAGAAACGGTTGAACGCCGTTCCCACTGCCAGAATATAGCGGGTCATGATCGACGGCTCATATTCCGATGCCGCTTTCAATACGCTCTCCCCGAAGCGGGACAGGGTCTTGCACAGCTCGGATTCGGCAGGACTTGTGAGGGTCAAGGGCTGACCGTCATCCAACCGACCGGCTTTCTCCAGAATGGAGCAGGTGCGTGCATAGGTATACTGGACATAGGGTCCGGTACTGCCCTCGAAGGACAGGGCGTCGTCCATCTTGAAGCTGATATCTTTGATACGGTTGTTCAGCAGATAGTAGAAGATGATGGCTCCCACACCCACCGCCTCGGCGGTTTCATCCTTTTCTGCCAGATCGGGATTCTTCTCTTCCATGACCGCCTTGACCTTCTCAATGGCGGCATTGAACACATCCCTCAGAAGCAGAACATTTCCGTGACGGGTGGACAGCTTGACGCCGTCCACGCTGATGGTGCCGTAGGGGACATGAACCAGTTTATCGTACCAGTCATAGCCCATGAGTTCCACCACCTTGAACCACTGAGCGAAATGCAGGCTCTGCTGGGAGGAGGTCACATAGATGCACTTATCAAAGTGATAGGTTTCCATCCGATAGACGGCGGCGGCAATGTCACGGGTGGGATAGAGGGTGGAACCGTCCCGCTTCAGAATCAGGCAGACCGGCATATTGTAGGCAGACAGATCCACCACCGACGCACCGTCGTCCAGCTTCAGCAGATTCTTCTCACGGAGTTTCTCAACCTGTGCAGGCATTTTATCGGTGTAGAAGGACTCACCGTTGTAGGAATCGAAGGTGATGCCCAGTTGTTTATAGGTCTTCTGATACTCGGCGAGGGAAATCTCGATGAACCACTTCCAAAGGACGGTATTGTCGGGGTCGCCGTGCTCCAGCTTGGTGAACTCGGCTCTTGCCTGATCGTTCAGATCGGGATTCTGCTCGGCTTCCTCATGGAAGCGGACATACAGCGCCACCAGCTCATCCACGCCGTCGTTGACCACCTTATCGTGATCGCCCCACAGGCGGTATGCCACAATCAGCTTGCCGAACTGGGTTCCCCAGTCGCCCAGATGGTTGATGCCCACACAGCGGTAGCCGATGAACTCATGGAGCATTTTCAGGGAGTGTCCGATGACGGTGGTTCCCAGATGCCCGATATGGAAGGGCTTTGCCACATTTGGGGAGGAGTAGTCCAGCACTACGGTCTTTCCGTCACCGATGTGACTGCGGCCGTAGTTTTCCCCATCACGGAGAATTTCGGGGAGTACCTTTCCCGTATAATACTCATCGGAAACAGTAAAATTCAGATACCCTCCTGCAGTGGTCACCCGGCTGATACCGGGTATGTCCTTCAGCGCCGCACTTTCCGCAAATGCCGTTGCGATAACGGGAGGAGCTTTTCTGAGTTCCTTGGAAAAGCGGAAACAGGGCAGTGCCAGATCGGCACCTGCCGTCTCGGGAGGATATTCCAGCATGGCGGAAAGGTCGGCAGAGCGGTCCCTGCTCTCACCCGTGATCTCAGCCAGTGCATCCGAAAGCCTCTGCGAGAGGATTTTTTTCAGATTCTGCATATTCAGTCGTCCTTTGCAATGAGATAACAGTAACTATCTAGGTTATTGTAGCACAGATCACCGACTTTTTCAAGGGGGTTTGGGAGATTTTTTGTTTTTTCTGAAAAAGACTTGAAATGTCTTCCGAAATATGGTACAATGAATCCACAGTCAAAAAAGATGCCGCCGGGACTCCCTTCGGCGGCGATCACAGAAAGGCAGAACAGATCATGGCACTTCTAACGGTAAACTTTCATTCGGATGTTCTGGGGCAGGCAATGAACATGAATGTGATTCTTCCCCAGAAGGCCGTCACCCAGATCGGCATGGCTTCGGGACAGTCGGACTGCTGTAAGGTTCTCTATCTGCTCCACGGAATGTCGGACGATCACACCATCTGGGAGCGGCGTACCTCCATCGAGCGGTATGTTGCCGGGAAGGATCTGGCGGTCATTATGCCAGCCGTCCACCTGAGCTGGTACACCGATATGGCCATGGGCGGCCGATACCAGACCTTTGTCTCCGAGGAACTTCCTGCGATCTGCCACTCCATGTTCCGTCAGCTGTCCGACCGTCGGGAGGACACCTTTGTTGCGGGACTGTCCATGGGCGGATACGGCGCTCTGAAGTTGGCGCTGACCCATCCCGAGCGGTATGCCGGATGTGCGGGACTGTCCGGCGCATTCGATGTGTACAGCCGGGCAAAGGAGAACACCTCCTACTGGCGGTCGATTTTCGGCGATCCTAAGACCGTTCCCGGATCGGCAAACGATGTCTACCATCTGATTGGCAGGGCGGCAGAATCGGGCGCTAAGCTGCCTTCGGTCTATCTCTGGTGCGGCACCGAAGATCCTCTTTTCCCCGAATCGGTAAGGGCAAGGGATCTGCTGATTCAAAACGGATATGAGCTTTCGTGGAATCAATCTGCCGGCGATCACAGCTGGTTTTCTGGGACAGGGAGATTCAGAAGGTCATCGACTTCTTTCTTGATGATCAAAGGAAATAAAGGAATCGGTGCTGCGCAAACGCTGTTTGCGGCAGCACCGATCTTTCTTATGGTTCTGCCCGATTCCTGCCGATCGGGCGATACTCATATGCCGTCCGGAATTTTTCCGGTCATCCCTGCTGATCCAGGAGCTTGCACAGCAATACGGCCGCATCGGAACGGGTCAAGCCGGTTTCGCACAGGGCAAGATCGTCCCGGGAAAGGATTCCTGCGGCGGTCAGGGCAAACAGTCCGTCCTGCGCCCATGCAGGAATGCTGCTCTGCACCTCTGCAAACACCTGCTCCGCTCCGGTATAGCGGTAGTCCATGACCTCTGCGATCATCTGCGCCGCCTCGGACAGCGTCACGGTCCGATTGGGGAAGAAATAGCTGCCCGCCGAGGTTGCCGTTCCTTCAATCCAACCTGCCTGCTCCGCACGGCAGACATAGGATTTCAGATAGGCGGGAATGCCTCCGTCATCCTCAAAAGAAGTGGACGCATCTGCCTGATAGTCCACCTCCTGTCCGCCGATACACATGACAAGCGCCAGAAATTCGGCTCTCGTCATGGCACCTGCCGGATCGAAATAGGTTTTCCCGCCGATGGTCTGACCCACCATCAGGTTCTTTTCGGCAAGGCGGTATGCCGCAAGCTCACAGGGGTCGCCGCCAAGATCGCAGTAGCTGACCGGGACGGTGTTTTTCTCCACTTCCACGGCAACCGTGACCTCTTTGCCCCGATTGCCATAGGCGTCGATGACCGTATAGCAAAAGCTGTCGGTACCCGTAAAGCCGTCGAGTGGCGTATAGACATACCCTCCGGCCTCCCGATCGGTCACGGTCAGCGTTCCGTTTTTGGGGAAGGAAGTGATCCGGAAGATCAGGCTGTCTCCTTCGGGATCCTCTCCCGTCAGTTTTCCGTACAGCGGAATGCCCGCCAGCGTGGAGGCGCTGAGATAGCCGTCGGAGGGAAGGGTAACGGTGGGAGCAAAATTCAGTCCGGGGACCAGACTGACGAGGCATTCAAATGCCAGCGGCTGGGAAGAGGACACGACGCCGAATCGGAAACTGCATTCCACTTCCCCGCTTCTCTTCGGGACAAAGGTCAGGGCAGACAGGGATTTTCTCGAAATCACCTGGTTTTCCATCACCGGCGTGGAGCTTAAATACAGGGCTCCGCTGTCGGCGTCCGGAAGAGAGAGGATGGTGATGCTTTTCAGCTGGCTGACACCCACCGCCTCCTCAAATTCTTCCGGGGTGAAGGTCAGGGTCCGGTCGGCGATTCCGGTTTTGTACATGGTGAGATTTCCTGCCAGAACATTCAGACCGGGCGAGACGACCTCGCTTCCCGCAAATACCGTCAAGGGAAAGACGGCAAGGATGATCAGGCAGAGACCGGTGGCAACGATTCGTTTCATGGATGAAACCATTCCTTTCTGTTTTCGTTTCTTGTTCCTTTAATCTGTTCCAAAAGCGAAAAAATATACTAAGTTTTGAAAAATTCAGAAAAAAGTCTTGCATTTTCACATGAAGTGTGCTAGAATGGGGATGTTCCGTTCCGGAACTTTTCCCCTTTGCGCAAAGGCGATCGGACTGATGTCCGTCGGCTTTCGGAAGGGGCTGACTGCGGGGCGGGAAAACGGTATATTCTATATCAGCCGCTTGTGCGGCACGGAGGTTAATCATATGTTGAACATCAGAATTGAGAGACGGCAGGACAAAAAGCCAAAGCCCGACTACAACAAACTGGGATTCGGTAATTACTATACCGATCATATGTTTTTAATGAACTACACCGACGGAATCGGTTGGCATGATCCCCGCATCGTTCCCTACGGACCGCTGACGATGGATCCCGCCACCATGGTCTTCCACTATGCCCAGGAGATGTTCGAGGGTCTGAAGGCCTACCACACGCCCGACGGCGGCATTCAGCTTTTCCGCCCCGACAAGAACATCGAGCGTCTGAACAATACCAACCGCCGGATGTGCATTCCCGAGATGGATCCTGACGATGTTCTTCAGGCCATCAAGGCCATTGTCGAGGTCGATCAGGACTGGATCCCCGTCGAGGAGGGCAAGTCGCTCTACATCCGTCCCTTCATCATCGCCACCGATGTTCACATCGGCGTTCATCCCTCCCACACCTATCTCTTCTGTATCATTCTCTCCCCTGTTGCGGCATACTATGCAGAGGGCATCGCTCCCGTCAAAATCTTCGTTGAGACCGAGTATGTCCGTGCCGTCAGAGGCGGCACCGGATTTGCCAAGGTAGGCGGAAACTACGCTTCCTCGCTGATCGGTCAGGAAAAGGCGGAAAAACTGGGATATGCGCAGGTTCTCTGGCTGGACGGCGTTGAACACAAGTACATCGACGAGGTCGGTGCCATGAATGTCTTCTTCGTCATCGACGGTGAGGTCATCACGCCTACGCTGGAGCACGGCAACATTCTGCCCGGTGTCACCCGTGACAGCGCCATCCGGATGCTCAGAAGTCTCGGATACAAGGTTACCGAGCGGATGCTCGCCCTTTCCGAGGTTCAGGAAGCCTACCAAAACGGCAAACTGGACGAGGCCTTCGGCACCGGTACGGCAGCCGTTGTCTCCCCCATCGGCGAGCTGAACGACGGAACTACCGTTATGAACATCAACGGCGGAAAGATCGGCCCCATCGCCCAGACCCTGTACGACAATCTCACCGGAATTCAGTGGGGTACCAAGCCCGACCCCTTCGGCTGGACGGTTAAGGTCAAATAAACACATCAAATCCCACACGGTTTGAAATGACTGCCTACTTCCGAAAGCGGCAGTCATTTCAATTCACAGGAGACTTTCATGGAAATCACAATCGGAAAGGATGCGGAAGGAATTACCCTGTCCGACTATCTGACAGGTCGGATGAGGCTGTCCCACAAGGCCATCTCCCGGCTGAAGCGGCTGGAAAACGGAATGGTGCTGGACGGCAGGAGAGTTACCGTCCGTGCCATCCTGCACGAGGGAGGAATCCTTTCTCTGGCGTTGGAGGATGAGAAGTCCAGCGACGGCATCCTTCCCGTCTGTCTTCCCCTTGATATTCTCTTTGAGGACAGATGGCTGATTGCGGTAAACAAGCCTCCCGATATGCCGACCCACCCCTCTCACGGGCATTTTGACGACACTCTCGCCAACGCCCTTGCTTATTATTTCAGCGAAAAGGGACAGCCCTTTGTCTTCCGTGCCATCAATCGGCTGGACAGGGATACCAGCGGCGTGGTCCTGATTGCCAAAGACGGTCAGACCGCCGCAAAGCTCGCCGGGCAGATGGAATCGGGCGGCATCCGGAAACAGTATCTGGCACTGCTCTGCGGAATATTGGAACCGCCCTGCGGCAGAATTGAAAACTACATCCGCAGAGTGGCGGACAGCATTATCACAAGAGAGGTCACAGAGCAGCCCCTTCCGGACGCCTCTGCGGCAATCACCGAATACCGGCGTCTTGCCGTCGGACCGAGCAATACCCTGGTAGCCGCCTGTCCGATGACCGGACGAACCCACCAGCTTCGGGTTCACTTTTCCCATCTGGGGCATCCCATTGTGGGGGACAGCCTCTACGGAAAACCGGACAAAAATATGGACCGGCAGGCTCTGCACGCACATACCCTGACATTTACCCATCCGTTTACAGGTGAAAAAATGCGGCTTGCCGCACCGCTTCCGTCCGATTTGACCGATGTTTGTCAGGCATACGGGATAAAAATCCCCGATACTGCCGCTTTTCCCACCGACTAAGCCGAAAGGAACGATTTCTGAATGTTTAAGAAAAAGAAAACAACCGACGCGTCCCCCCTGGACTGCCATCCGTCCCCCGATTTGCCGGATCCGTCGGCATCCGGGAGCCCGTCTGAAGAGGGTCATCGCCCCGACGGCGAAATCCTCTCTCAAATTTCCGATGAAAACAGCGCCGAACTCCCGGGCAAGGAAAAAAAGAAAAATCTCCTTGTTCGGATCGGAAAAGGACTTCAAAACTTTGTCAAATCCGCCCCGAAAGTCTGCATCGGCTTCTGGATTGCCGCAGGCGTCGCCGCCATTCTGCACATTCTGTCCTCCGTCAGCCCGGCTGTCGCCGACTTTATTATGCGTTATCCCAACAGCGCATGGCGGTGGATCGCCGCCAAGATCACAACCTGGATTCCCTTCTCTCTTGCCGAGCTTCTGATCCTCTCCATTCCGGTGATTCTCGTCAGTCTGATTTCGCTGGGCGTTTATGTGTCGGTCAAGGGGACCGGAAAGCAGTATGTGCGTCTGTTGGCCGTTCTGCTGTCGGTGATCTCCTATTTCTATACCGCCTTTGTACTGACTCTTGCGCCCGGGTACAAAGGAACCACGCTGGATCAGAAAATGGGACTTGCCCGGAATACGGTCAGCGGCGAGGAACTCTATAATACCGGCGTCTGGCTCAACGGTGAAATCGTTCCCCTGCTGGATCAGATCGCTTTCCTCCCCGGAAGCGCCTCCTATATGCCCTACACGCTGGACG
>JBJDZJ010000148.1:0-1674 GCA_051867915.1 Eubacteriales bacterium | reverse complement strand
TTAAGGCGATTTCAAGCTTGGAAACAAAATCTTTCTTTCCTTGTGCATATTGTGCTTCGTGAATATTGGCGCCGATGCTTGTGCCGCTTCTTCCGATTTGATTAGAAATGATAGATTCTTTAACGGATTCCAGATACTTCACCAATTCAATAATATCAACGGAAAATTCCAAAGAAAGTTCCCGAAGCTTTGATTCCGACATAATATACACTTCACTTTTTCATATTATATCGCAAAATACACTTCTTTGCAAATAAGTGATAAGTGATGCCGCTACGCTGTGATAGGTGATGCGATGCGTTCTCACACGCGCCGAAGGCGTGCATCACAGGCGAAGCCGCATCACGCACGCAGTGCGCATCACTCAAAAAAGTCTCTTTTGTCTACCGGACAAAAGAGACTTTTTTGTTGGAGCTGGTAATCGGACTTGAACCGATGGCCTGTTGATTACGAATCAACTGCTCTACCAACTGAGCCATACCAGCGTCATGTACCATCGTATTATAGCATCAAATTTTCGGTTTGTCAAGTATTTTTTTGCGCTTTCCGAAAATTCTGTTGATTTTTTTTGAAAGGTATGCTAGAATAGGAACGATACCGACTGTCCAATGTGCGAAAGGATACAATGCCATGAAACTGACCGATCTGTCTGTGATCCGATCTCTGCTGGGAGAGGAGCAGACCTCCTTCAAAAAGAAATACGGGCAGAATTTTCTGACCAACGAATCGGTGGTGGAACGGATCGCCGACAGCCCTCTGACCGACGATCCCGGCAAGACGGGAATTCTGGAGATCGGACCCGGCATCGGCGTCCTGACCTACGCCCTCTGCAAGCGCTACAAAAAGGTGGTTGCCGTCGAAATCGACGAAACCATGATCGACATTCTGAAAAAGACGCTGGCAGAGTTCGACAATGTCCGGGTGATCCACTCGGATATCCTGAAGGTCAATCTGCCCGACCTGATCGCCGCCGAGTTTGCCGACTGCGAACAGATCGCCGTCTGCGCCAACCTTCCTTATTATATTACGACCCCCATTCTGATGGCCCTGCTGGAGTCCAGGGTTCCCTTTGAATCCATCACCGTCATGGTGCAGAAGGAGGTCGCCGAGCGACTGACCGCCCCTGCGGGCTCTGCCGCTTACGGCGCCGTTACGGCGGCAATTGCCTATTACGGCGGTGCCAAGCGGCTATTTTCGGTCAGTGCGGGCAATTTTGTCCCCGCACCGAAGGTGGACAGCGCCGTGGTGCGGATCGCTCTCTACAAAACCCCGCCCGTTCGGACGGCGGACGAGAACCTTCTGTTTGAGGTCATCAAAGCGGCGTTCGGACAGCGCAGAAAGACGCTGGTCAACGCCCTTTCCTCCGCTTTTTCGTGGCTGTCCAAGGAGATAATCACCAATCTGGTTCTGGAATTGGGATACCCCGCCACCGTTCGGGGTGAAACCCTGACCGTCGCCGAGTTTGCAAAACTTGCCGACAAAATCAGCGCCGAACGGCAGGGAATCTCCCAAAGCGGACGCTCCGAATGAATGGGATCGGACTTTCGCCAACCGTCTTTGCCGATCGGCAATCGGGAAGAAGGAACTGCACTCAGGGTCGGATTTCCGACCCTGAGAGTCTGACGAAAAAGTCTAATTACCTTCTCAACAGAGGTAAAATTGTCCAAAGCCGTT
>JBJDZJ010000147.1:0-37687 GCA_051867915.1 Eubacteriales bacterium | reverse complement strand
TCATTTGTAAATATTTTTGTTTTTTCGTCTGTCTACTTGACAGGGGGCACTTCATTGGAGGCTTCGGGAGAAGTGCCTTTTTCTTTCGGGAACAACAGCGTAATTATCGTACCCGATCCCACCACGCTGGTCAGCTGAACCGTGGCATGGTGCAGGATGGCACCGTGCTTGACAATGGACAGACCCAATCCGGTGCCGCCCACATCCTTGGAATGGCTCTTATCCACACGGTAGAACCGCTCGAATACCCTCTCCTGATCCTCTTTGGGGATTCCGATGCCGGTATCCGCCACGCAAAGGCTGACCCCGTTTTCCTTCTCTTCGACGCTGACCGTCACCGTTCCGTGTTCCACATTGTACTTGACCGCATTGTCGCACAGATTGTAGATGATTTCCTCCAGAATCTGGGGCGATCCCGACACCGTCGTAGGCTTTCCCCGCACAATCAGAACAATATGATGCTTGTCGGCAATGGGGCGAAGTCGCTCGGTCACCCGCTGACAGACCGAAATCAGTTCCACAGAGGTAAAGGGGACCACCGATTCGGGATCCTCCAGCTTGGACAGCTTGAGAATATCGCCTACCAGAACGATCAGCCGTCCCGCTTCGTCGTAGATGTTGGCGGCAAATCGGGGAATGTCCTCGGGACGCACCATGCCGTCCCGGATGATTTCGGCAAAGCCCGAAATGGAGGTCAGAGGGGTCTTCAGTTCATGGGATACATTGGCGGTAAACTCTCTTCGCATATCGTCCTGCCGGTTATGCTCGGCACGGATCTGATCAATCTGGGCGTGAATCTGTCGGTTCTGGCTGTTGATTCTCCGCACCAAGGGGCGAAGCTCCTCATAAACGGTCCGCTCGTCGGGCGTTTCCAGATCAATGCGGTTGATGGGTTCGGTGACGCTCCCTGCCAGTCGGAAGGCCAGGAACAGCGACAGCAGGATCGCCACCACCAGAATCAGCAGAATGGGGGTAAACATATTGGCAAGCAGGGTCAGAATGGTGTAGTGCGTCACGGATACCCGCAGGACGCTTCCGTCCGACAGGCGTTTGGCATAGTTGACCGTCTTCTCGGACAGGGTGGAGGAGGTTCTGGTAGACTCGCCTTCCCCCGATTCCAGGGCTTCGATGATCTCCTCACGGTCGCCGTGATTGCCCATGGCAGCAGGATCGGCAACATTGTCAAAAAGGACGGTTCCGTCTGCCGCCACCAGTGTGATACGGGTGGTTTTGTCATCCTCGAAGCGGGTCATGAAGTCCACTCCGCAGCTTTCCACCGCAGAGGCAAGATAGCCCGCCTCTGTTTTGATTTCCTGAATCCGTCTCTGGGCAAAATAGTTATAGACTGCCCCGAGAATCAGACTCAGGCAGAGGATAAAAACGCTCATTGTCGCCAAAAAGATATACTTGAACAGCTTGGATTTCATGAATGAATCCCCTTTTCTCCATTGTCAGACCGTTATGTCTTGGAAATCTTGTAACCCACGCCTCGGACGGTCTCTATGTACTCGCCCGCCGCACCCAGCTTTTGACGCAGGGTTCGGATATGGACATCCACCGTCCGGTTTTCGCCGTCGAAGGCGTAGCCCCAGATGTCGTTGAGAAGCTGGTCACGGGTCAGAACCACGCCTCTGTTGCGCAGCAGTTTGGTCAGAAGTTCGAATTCCTTATAGGTCAGCTGAACCTCCGCTCCGTCCACCAAAACGGTATGCTGCTCGGGGCAGACGGTCAGGCAACCGATGTGATATTCCTCACGGGCAGGGGTTTTGTCAACCCGACGCAGGAGGGCTTTGACCCGGGCAATCAGTTCCATCATGCCGAAGGGCTTAGGCAGATAGTCGTCGGCTCCCGAATCCAGACCGATGACCCGATCGTACTCGCTTCCCTTGGCGGACAGCATGAGAACGGGGATCTCTCTCGTCTCGGGATCGCTGCGGAGCTTTTTCAGAATGGAAAGCCCATCCTCCTCCGGGAGCATAATGTCCAGAAGGATCAGCGAAGGGAGACTTTTCTCCATTTCCGCCCAGAATTCCGAGGGCAGTCCGAATCCCCGGGTTTCCAGGGAACAGCCGGTCAGGGTATACACTACCAGTTCCCGAATATTCTTATCATCCTCAACCAGATAAATCACAGTACATTCCCCTTTATGTCAGTTTCTTTTTTACATTCTTTTTTCATTTTAATTATAGCACAAATCGTCGGTTTTGTGAAGAGGGTTTTGGGTTAAATCGGTGTTAAATCTTTAAAAAGTCCTGCATATTCCCCGTTGAACGAAAAAAATCCCCTCAAAAGCCGTTGGCTTTTGAGGGGGAAATCGGTTTGGATCAGCCGTTGACCATCTTTGCGATCTCTTCAGCGAAGTTCTCTTCTCTCTTCTGAAGTCCCTCGCCCTTCTCGTAGATCACGAAGGAGTTGATCTTGATGGAAACGCCCAGTTCCTTGGCAACAGACTCGGTGTACTGTCCGACATTCATCTTGTCGTCCTTTACATACGCCTGCTTAACAAGGCAAACTCTCTCATAGAACTTGCCCATTCTGCCGCCGACCATCTTCTCAAGGATGGCGTCGGGCTTGTTGGCATTCTTGGGATCGTTCTTGGCCTGCTGAATGAGGATTGCCTTCTCCTCGTCGATCTCTGCCTGAGGAACCTCAGACTCGTTGACATACTTGGGAGGGTTGCCTGCCGCGATCTGGAGTGCAATGTTCTTTGCGTACTCTGCGAATGCGGCGTTGTCGGCGGTAGCGTCGGTGTCAAACTTTACGATAACGCCGGTGGTGCCGTTTCCGTGAATATAGGTGGAAACCGTACCCTCAACGATGTCAAAACGGCGGATGGAAATCTTCTCTCCGATAACGGCGATCTGTCCTACCAGAGCGGCAGAAACGGTATCTGCGGTGCCGTTGAAGGGCGTGTTCAGGAATGCGTCCATGGTAGCGGGCTTGGTTGCAACCAGCGTTGCCAGCAGTCCCTTTACAAATTCACGGAAGGATGCGTTCTTTGCAACGAAGTCGGTCTCGGTGTTGACCTCGATGATGGCGGTCACGCCGTTTTCGCTGAGAATGTCAACAAGACCTTCTGCGGCGATTCTGCCTTCCTTCTTAGCGGCGGTGGCAAGACCCTTCTCACGGAGAATCTTCACTGCCTGATCCATATCGCCCTCAGCTTCAACCAGGGCCTTCTTACAATCCATCATGCCAAGTCCGGTCTTCTTACGAAGCTCGGAAACCATAGATGCGGTAATAGTAGCCATTTTATCCTTATCCTCCTAGATCACTCGTTTTTCTGCTTATTCTGCTGCATTCTCTGCGACAGCAGCCTCGCCCTCAACTGCTTCGCCCTCAGCGACAGCAGCCTCAGCCTCGGCATCCACGCCCTGCTTGCCCTCGATGATGGCATCGGCAAGAACGGAAGAGATCAGCTTGATGGCACGGATGGCATCATCGTTACCGGGGATGATGTAGTCTGCGTCATCGGGATCGCAGTTGGTGTCTACGATTGCGATAACCGGGATACCCAGCTTCTTTGCCTCGAGAACGGCGTTGGTCTCCTTGTGGGGGTCAACGATGAAGACTGCATCGGGGAGCTTCTCCATGGTCTTGATACCGCCGTAGTTCTTCTCAAGGGTTTCCATTTCCTTAACAAGGGAGGCAACTTCCTTCTTGGGAAGAAGATCGAAGGTTCCGTCCTCCTTCATCTGCTGGAGCTTGATCAGACGGGCGATAGACTTCTTGATGGTGTTGAAGTTGGTCAGCATACCGCCGGGCCATCTTTCGTTGACATAGTACATACCGCAACGCTCTGCCTCTTCCTTGATGGCTTCGGCTGCCTGCTTCTTGGTGCCGACGAAGAGGAGGGTTCCGTTCTGCTCGGAAAGCTCTCTGGTGAAGAGATAAGCCTCGTCGAACTTCTTAACGGTCTTCTGAAGGTCGATGATGTAGATTCCGTTTCTTTCGGTGAAGATATAGGGAGCCATTTTGGGGTTCCATCTTCTGGTGTGGTGTCCGAAATGGACGCCGGCTTCGAGTAACTGTTTAATGGTAACAACTGACATTTTTCATGTCCTCCTTCGGTTTTTTCCACCATACCGCCATCCCCGGGATTCTCCCGAACCGAAGGACGGTATGTGTGAATTGATTGCCCGTCTTTGCGGGCGCCTGAATATTATATCTCAACTTGAAGCATTTGGCAAGGCAATGTGGCGTTTGTTTACAAAATATTTACATTTTTCGGATTGGAATTTCCCTTCCCCGCAATCGGATTTGCCCCATCGGCAGATTGATTTTCCGAAAGGATCGGATGGGAATTCCCTCGGACACGGAAAATCCTCCGGTCGTCGGACCGGAGGATTTCACTGCAAACGGTTTTTCAGGCTTATTTGTCGCTGTCGATCGTAACGGCGGTGTCCAGCTTTCCGTCACCGGTGGTATCCATCAGAACGGTGTCAACCTCGCCGTCGCCGGTGGTGTCCATCAGAACGGTGTCAACCTTGCCGTCGCCGGTGGTGTCCATCAGAACGGTGTCGTCCTCGCCGTCGCCGTCGGTGTCGATGGCTTCACAGCCCTCGCAGGATTCGCTCTCGCATCCCTCGCAGGGATCCTTTACCTCATCCTCTTCGGATTTCTCGGCGAGCTTCTCCTTTGCCTTCTTAGCCTTCAGCAGAACGAAGGTAACAACTGCGCCCACAGCTGCAGCGATTGCGACCAGAATCAGAACCTTTTTCATTGTCTCAACATCCTTTCATAGGTTTTTCTATGTCATCATTATAGCCTATTTTTACCGATTTTGCAAGAGTCTAACAGAATATTTTCCGAAAATTCGCAATATTTTAACATTTTAAAAACATTCGTTTTTACTGCTCTTCCGTCCGATCGGTCTTTTCGGACAGTTTATGATACAGTTTTGAAAAAACGGATTATTATCTGCTTTTTCGCTCACCGGAAGGGCGCCGGCGGGATTCCGATTCCCATCGGCGCACCTTCTACTTTTTATCCTTTTTGTCCCTTTTTTCTTTTTGATCCGGCGTCAGGCAGACCAGGATCAGATCGTCTCCTATTCGGATGATGCAGTTCCACGGGATGGTGATCTCCCGACATTTTCCCGGTTTGAAGAGTTTCGTTCTCTCGGGGACCAGCAGGGAGCAGATTTTCCCGCAGGTCGGGTCGATTTCCAGATCGCAGGCAAAGCCCAGCCGACTGCCGTCGGCGGTATTGACAATCTCCTTATCCCTCAGAGAGGAAAAGGTACACAGATTTCCCACGAAACATCACCCCTTACAGGATGATGCAGATCAGTCCGCCCGAACCCTCGTTGATGATTCTGGACAGGGTTTCCGCCATCTTCATACGGGCGTCGTCGGGCAGATTGGCAAGTTTTGCCGCCAGTCCGTCGCTGACCAGCTCGTGAAGGGTCCTTCCGAAGAGATTGGTGGACCAGATCTTCTCGCTGTCCTCTCCCCGGAACTCTTCCAACAGGTAATTGACCAGGTCTTCGCTTTGTGCCTCGGTTCCCACCACGGGGGAGATTTCGGTCTGGATGTTGGCACGGATCATATGAATGGAGGGTGCCGACGCCTTCAGCAGAACTCCGTACCCGCCCGAATGCTTGACAATCTTCGGCTCCTCCAGAATCAGATCGGACTGTTCGGGGATGACCACGCCGTACCCCTTTTCCTCCACCTCGGCAAGGGCGGACGCCACACGGTCGTACTTGCTCTTGATTTCGGACAGCCTGCACAGGGTGGAAATCAGCTCCGACTGACCGGAAACAGTCAGTCCCGACAGATCGGACAGCACCCGATAGTAGACCTCGGGGCAGAATCGGATCTCCGCCACCGCATTTCCGCTTCCCAGATCAATTCCCTCGGCGGCGGCGCCTTCTGCCGACTCATCCTTGAAGTTTTTGAGACTCTCTGCCACCTCGCCTACCTTTTTGATGGACCCGATGGCAGAAAGGAGATTTTCCTGCAGAGATACCATCAGCGGGTAGTCGTCGGGCAGAGCGTCGGTCCACTCGGGCAGCTTTACCTCCACCGAACAGATGGGGAATTCCAGCAGAACCAGTTCCAGAATATGGCGGATGTCCTCGCCGTCCAGCTCCAGACAGTTGACCAGCGCAACCGGCGCACGGTAGCGGCTTTCCAGCTCCATGGCCAGCGCCTGGGTTTCGGGATATTCGGGATGGGCGGAGTTCAGCACCACGGCAAAAGGCTTCCCAAGCGCCGACATTTCAGCCGCCACCCGACGCTCGGCGTCCTCGTAGGCGGTGCGGTCGATTTCGGTGATACTGCCGTCGGTGGTCACCAGAATCCCGATGGTGGCGTGATCGGTGATGACCTTCCGGGTTCCGGTTTCCGCCGCCTCTTCAAAGGGCATGGGATCGGCGGACCAGGGGGTCATAACCATCCGGGGCTCGCCGTTTTCGCTGGCGCCCAGGGCTCCGTCCACCAGATAGCCCACGCAGTCCACCATCTTGACCGACAGCTTCGCCACCCCGTCAATGAGGATGGGAACCGCCTCGTCGGGGATGAATTTCGGTTCGGTGGTCATGACCGTCTTGCCCGCCGCCGACTGGGGCATTTCATCCTTTGCCCGTTCTCTGTCGTAGCCCGCCTCCATGTTGGGCAGAACCAGATTTTCCATGAATTTCTTCAAAAAGGTGGATTTTCCCGTCCGGACGGGACCGACGACTCCGATATAGATGTCCCCTCCCGTCCGCTTTGCAATGTCCTGATAGATGCTCGTGTTCGTCACTTCAGATCAAACCCTTCCGTTTTGCGCATTCGTTTGATACATCCATATGACGCTCGGGGGACAAATATGCCGCAGGCGGCACAAAATTGTGCCGCCTGCGGGGAGCGGATCGCTTTATTCCTCATCAGAGATGAATCTCCTGTTGATTCCTTCGGCAATCATCAAATCGTCGGAAGCGACGCTGATTCTGATTTTGGAAAGGAAGCCTTCGGGATCGGTCATCCCCACGCCGTAAACATGAAGCGCAACATAAATATCGGTAAATCCTCCCGTTTCATCGGTGTTCCTGACTGCGCAGAATGTATACGGTCTCCCCGCCTCCATGGGAATATGCCAGCCAATATTATAATCGCAATACTTTTTATAATTTTTGCCGACAACGGGAACAAGTTCGCAGGCACCGTTTTCCACATCCTCCAAGCTGTCTGCCCGGTTAGCCGAACAGATTTTTTCAGTTACATACGCAATACCCTCATCCACATCGGCAAAAAAGACATAAATGCCCTCTTTAACGGTAACCGTATCGCCGACAGCAAGTTCAAGATCGTTGTAGTCGGAATCCACAGCGGTAATCCGAACGGTGGTCAGTGTAAATCCATAGATCATATCCCCATTCCATGCAAGATACCGATGGGATTCCACAGCCTCACCACTCACAAAGGAATAGGGGACTCCGCGTTGATTCATACGCTGAAGATACTCATCAAAATCCCTTATAAACGGACGGTCGATATCGAACGACTGAACCGTCGGAAGCGCCATGATTTCCTCAAAAGTCATAGGAATGGACTCCGTCGGATTCTCCAAATCGTCGGGAACCGTGGTAACGGTGGTCTGCGAAGAAGTATTGTTTTCCTGTATGTCAGACGACTGGTCACATCCAAAGGTCATCGGCAGCAGCAACAGTATTAACACAAGGGCAAGTATTGTTTTTTTCACGATTCTCATTCTCCTTTCAAATTCATCTGACTGTCATAGCTTTCTTGACGCCTATATTCTATCACATCTTTTGAATTTTGTCAATCAGATAGCCGATATTTTTGAAACCAAAAGGCAAATTTATCAAAAACGCCCAAGAAACAATATTGTTTCTTGGGCGTTTTTACCAATATCAACTTCAGGCTCTTTTGAGCATTTCGGCAAGCAGGGCGTAGGTGCGCTGAGTGCTGATCAGCGACAGCGCCTCGTCGGGGGTATGGATTGCCTTCATGTCGGGTCCGATGGAGATGGCGTCGCAGGGTCCATCCAACTTGGACAGGATAATCCCGCATTCCAGTCCGGCATGAATGCCGCAGACCACCGGTTCCTTATCGGGATAGAGGGACTTCCAAATCTCCACATAATCCTGTGTCAGCCGGGAATCGGGGCAAAGCTCCCATCCGGCGTGGTGATCCTCCAGTACATACTCGGCGCCGATGAGCTTGGCAAGTCTGCGGAAGACGATGAGCCATGCGTCCAGTTCGCTGTCCTGAGAGGAGCGTGCCATGATTGCCAGATGCACTCCTGCCTCATCGGTGGTCAGGATGCCGATGTTGGAGGAGGTCCGCACGAAATTCTCCACCGTGGGCGACATGGCGATGACTCCATTGGGGACGGTCAGAAGCAGATTCAGCACAGCGGAGGTGTCCTTATAGGAAAACATCTCCTCTCTGACGCAGCCCTTGCCCACATGAACCCGAAAAGCACTGTCGGCAGGGGACAGCTCGGCGCTGATCCTTCTTTCCTCGGCAAGCAGAACCTCGGTGGCGCGCTTTTCGTCCAGAACCGAAATCTCTGCCTCCGCCTCACGGGGAATGGCGTTGCGCTTGTTTCCGCCCGAGATGGAAATCAGATGGAAGGGTTCATCCTCATACAGAACCGACAGAAGTCTTGCCAGAATCCGACAGGCATTGCCCCGTCCCAGATGAATCTCTGCGCCCGAGTGACCGCCTGCCAGCCCCTTGACGCTGACCCGAAGGGTTCTTCCGCTTTCCTTTATCCGATCCACGGGATAGTTCAGGGAAAGGTCGGTACCGCCCGCACAGGACACGGTGACAACCCCCTCCGACTCCGAATCCAGGTTAATGAGCTTTCTCGACTTTACAACGCTGTAATCAAAGCCGTCGGCTCCCGCCATACGGGTCTCCTCACCGGTGGTGAACAGGCACTCCAGCATGGGATGGGGCAGGCTTTCGTCGGACAGGGCGGCAAGCATCATGGCAACCGCCGCACCGTCGTCGCCGCCGAGGGTCGTTCCTTTTGCACGAAGCCAGCCGTTCTCGATATAAAGGTCCAGCGGATCCTTTTCGAAATCGTGGACGGTGTCCTTATTCTTCTCGCAGACCATATCCATATGACCCTGAAGCAGGATCGGAGGATGTTCCTCGTATCCGGGGGCGGCGTCCTTGCGCATGAAGACATTGTTGTAAGAGTCCCGCAGGTAAAACAGCCCATGGGAGCGGGCAAAATCGCAGAGATAGTCGGCGATTTTTTCCTCATTGCCCGATCCGTGGGGGATTTTGCAGATGTCCTCGAAATAGTGAAAGAGGGATGCGGGCTCATAGCCGGAAATCAGATAACTCATAATCATTTCCACCTTTTTTGAATTTTTATTTAAGTTCACGGAGCGGCGTCAGGTAAATTCCTTAATATCGGAAAACCGACTCCGATGGGTCAGGCTCCCATACCCGATACGCCGCACCCAAGTGCCACCAGCACCAGTGCTGCCGACAGAAGAAGGACCGTCAGCAGAGGCGTCGCCTTCTTTTTGCCGGGAAGCAGGAGATTTCCGATCATCAACACCGGAATTGCCGCGCCAAGGAAGATCAATGCCAGACCCGTCACCTGAAGTCCCCCCATTTCGCTGCCCATCAGTGCATTTTCAGGGGATGCCGCCTGCATCAGGGCAAGGGACAGCAGTCCGGTGAGAAAATGGAGGACAAAGGGAATCAGCATGGATCCGGTTCGCTGACGGATCAGCAGGAGAATGATTTCCACCGCAAACAGGGGCAGAAGCAGGTTCATTTCCAGATGATAGACGGCGAAAATCCCCGAAATCAGCAAAACCCTCGTAAATGCGCCGGGAAGATAGCGGAATCTCGAATAGAGATAGCCTTCAAAGAGCAGGGTCTCCGACATTGCCGATACCAACAGAATCAGCAGAAGCAGGGGGATTGAATAGTACCGGCAGTTTGCAATGTGGAATCCGGACACCGCAAAATTTGGCAGAAGCAGGTGACCGAACAGAATCAGCGGAATCACCGCAAGGAGGGCGGCGGCGTACAGAAGGGATGCGCCGCAGATCTGCCGGATGTCGGGGCGGGCCGTCTTGAGATAGGCGGAGGTCTTCAGCCGGGTCAGCTTCGCCGCCCCCACCGTGATGCAAAGGGTCAGAGTCTCGCAGATCAGAATGACATACACCCCGATGGATTCGATCAGGAGAGAACCCAGAATCCCCATTTGAAGAAGGCAGAGCATGAAGACGATCCCGCCGTCCGCCGCCCGCATCCATTCATCCCGTTTATCCATAGATATGATCCTTCCTTCTTCATATGCTTGTTGTTTTCGCCGCCGAAAGTTGACAAAATCCGATCCGATATGAAAAAACCTGCGGCAGAGCCGCAGGTTTTGTAGCTATCTCAGCCCAGCTTCGTGTAGTTGACCTTCACGCCGGGTCCCATCGTAGATGCGAGTACGCAGCTCTTGATGTACTGACCCTTTGCGGCAGCGGGCTTTGCCTTGATGATGGCTCCCAGCAGAGCGTCGAAGTTCTCCTGGAGCTTCTCGGCACCGAAGGATGCCTTTCCGATGGGGCAGTGGATGATGTTGGTCTTGTCCAGACGGTACTCAATCTTACCTGCCTTGGCATCGGTGATCGCCTTTGCGATGTCCATGGTTACGGTTCCTGCCTTGGGGTTGGGCATCAGTCCCTTAGGACCCAGCACACGACCCAGACGGCCGATCTGACCCATCATATTGGGGGTGGTGACGATAATGTCGAACTCGAACCAGTTTTCCTTCTGGATCTTCTCGATATATTCCTCAGCGCCTACATAGTCAGCGCCTGCAGCCTTTGCATCTGCTTCCTTGTCGCCCTTGACCAGAGCCAGAACTCTGACCTTCTTACCGGTACCGTTGGGAAGTACAACCGCACCGCGGACCTGCTGGTCAGCATGACGGGAGTCAACGCCCAGACGGACATGAACCTCGATGGTCTCATCGAACTTTGCCTTTGCGGTCTGGCAAACCAGTGCCAGTGCCTCATTAGAATCGTACAGCTTGCTGCGTTCAATCAGCTTTGCGCTGTCCTGATATTTCTTACCCATTCTTCGTCTCCTCCTTTAATCTACTACGGTAACGCCCATGCTGCGTGCGGTACCCTTGACCATGCTGATTGCAGACTCAAGAGAAGCTGCGTTCAGATCGGGCAGCTTGGTCTGTGCAATCTCGGTAACCTGAGCCATGGTCAGCGATGCAACCTTGGTCTTGTTGGGGGTTGCGGATCCGGACTCGATACCTGCTGCCTTCTTGATCAGGACAGGTACGGGAGGAGTCTTAACGATAAAGGTGAAGGAGTGGTCTGCGTAAACCGTGATGATAACGGGAACGATCAGACCGATCTGGGACTTGGTTCTTTCGTTGAACTCCTTGACGAAGTTCGGGATCGAAACGCCGTGCTGTCCCAGTGCAGGACCTACGGGAGGTCCGGGGAGTGCCTTTCCGGCTGCAATCTGAAGCTTAATATAACCGGTAATTTTCTTTGCCATAGTAATTTACCTCTCCAAAGTGGTTCCTATCTCGGAAGAATGCAAAAATTTTCTTCCTCCCACTTAATTACGCACATATCGCCGTCCGTGTGCGCTGCAATTTTCTCAGATTTTCAGAGGCTCGACGCTCTTTGCATCAATTTCGACAGGGGTTTCTCTGCCGAACATGGATGCCAGAATCCGAACCGTCTTCTGATCGGCAGAAATCTCTTCGACCTTGCCGATGAATCCCTGGAAGGGACCCGATTTGATGGATACACTGTCGCCCACGCCGTATGCAAGCGAAGGAACGCTGACGGTATCCACGCCCAGCGACGCAACTTCTGCGTCAGACAGGGGGATGGGGGTTGCACCGGAGCCGACAAAGCCGGTGACGCCCGTGATATTTCGGATAATATGCCAGGTGAAATCGTTCATGATCATCTTGATCATGACATAGCTGGGGTAGATCTTAACCTCGACCTCTTTGGCATTCTCGCCCTCGCCTTCGATTTCGGTTGCGGTGGGGACGCGGATGTCATAGATCAGCTCCTGAAGGGAGCGGTTTTCCACGATTTTCTCGAGGTTTGTCTTGACCTTATTCTCGTATCCCGAGTAGGTATGGACAACATACCAGTGGATACCGTCGATATAATCGTTCGTTGCATCCATAACGGTCTCTACCTTAACCCAATCTGCCAAGCAGCAACATGATCTGTGCGAATCCCCAGTTGATACCGCCGATAACGATCGTCAGAATGACCAGGGCTGCAACAACCCAGATGCTGTTCTGAATGGTATCGTGTGCGCTGTACCAGGTGATTTTTTTCAATTCGCTTTTCAGATCCCTGAAAAAGCCGGAAATCTTGTGGGACTTTTCTTTCTTCTTTGCAGGCTTTTCGGGCTTTTTCTCCGCCTTTACTGCCTTCTCATTCTCTTCTGCCATAACAAGACCTCCTTACTTCGATTCTTTGTGCAGGGTATGCTTTCTGCAGAAACGGCAATACTTGTTCATTTCGAGTCTGTCGGGATCGTTTTTCTTATTTTTCTTGGTATTGTAATTTCTCTGCTTGCACTCACTGCAAACCAATGTGATCTTTACTCTCAAGTTCGGCACCTCCTGATTGATTTGAAGCCACGGTCAGCCGCAGCCTCCGTATACCTCCCTCCGGCAAGTCGGATGCATACGGTTTCTTTCCGTATCCCGAAAAAAGGACACACAAACAAAACCCTCCTTGCAGAGGTAGTCCCAGTTTACCACAGAAAAGTTCTTTTGTCAAGATCTTTTTGAATTTTTTTTAATTTTTTTTGAAAGATGCTTGTAAAATGGGGGCAAGTGTGATAGAATGAATCCGAAAGCCGAAACACTCATTCCGTTTTCGACGAAATCATCCGAAAGGAGCAACCGAAAGACCATGAAGGCACTGATCCTGACCATAACTGCCGGACAGGGACATAACACCTGTGCGAAAACCATCGGAGACACCCTCACCGCCATGGGAGCGGAAGCACGAGTTCTTGACACCTACGAATATGTCAGCAAGGTAGTATACAAGGCATTTTCGGAAGGTTATCTGCTTTCAGTCAAAACAAAGCACATCTATTCCCAGGGCTACAAAATCATCGAACGGCGCAAAGCCACCGAGCATTCACCCATGCGTGCGGCAAACAAACCACTTGCCCACAAGCTTCAGAAATACATAGCCATTTACAATCCCGACATCATCATTTATACCCATGTCATGGCAGGCTTTATTCTGGACATTCTCAAGGAGCAAAACGCCCTTCCCTGCAAATGTGTGGGCATCCTCACCGATTTCACCATGCACCCCTACTGGGACGAATGTCTTCGTTCCGACTATATCGTTCTGCCCAACCATCTGATTGCCAACAAAGCCATGCGTAAGGGCTTCGCCGCCGGGCAGATTCTGGACACCGGCATTCCCATCAGCCCGAAATTCACGAGCATCGGAGACAAACAAGAAATCCGATCCGAGATGGGTCTGGATCCCGACCGCCGCACCATCCTTCTGATGGCGGGCAGTATGGGATACGGCAACATGGGTTCCATCATCAAGCGGATGGATCACAGTCCCATCGACTTCCAGATGATTTCGGTCTGCGGAAGCAACAGCAAGATGAAGGAGCAGATCGACCAGATGAATCTGCACAAACCGATTCTCAATCTGGGATACACCGACAAGGTCAGCGATCTGATGGACGCATCCGACTGTATCATAACCAAGCCCGGCGGACTGACCTCTTCGGAGGCACTTGCCAAACGGCTGCCCATGATTATCGCCAATCCCATTCCGGGTCAGGAGGATCGGAACACCGAATTCTTAATGAACTGCGGCGTTGCCATGAAGACCTCGGACTTTCAGACCATTGATGAGGTGCTGTTCGAACTGTTCAACAGCAGCACCCGCCTTGCGGGGATGATCAACGCCATTGACGAGATCCGCCGTCCCAACGCCACCGAGGATCTTTGCAAAAAAGCCTTTGAGATTGCCGGAAAATAATCCCTGTTTCTTTGGCATTTGACCCGATTCAGCCGTTCCCATGGGGAATGGATGAAATTTCAGCCTTTTTGTGCATTTCTTTATGAAACATAATAAAAGATCCGGGGTGCTTTACTTGGAAAAGCTCCCCGGATTCATTTTGGGCATCTCTGAAATTCGGTTCCCGTCAGGTTGATTGGGTTCATCACTCCGCAAACTATATGTTCATTGACACGAATGCATCGTATTTTGCATTCTACCATCATAACGAATGATTGAGGGAACCTTATGTTGCAAAACGAGAGTTTTTTCGGGTTCGTCTTAATCCTCCCATCATAAAGTATCGTTTATTTACAGACCGATCTCTTTGAAATACGGTATGGAGTCGGACGCTCCTTTTCTCGATACGGTAACAGAAGCCGCCTTCGACGCAATTTCCATTGCATATTCGTCGCTCTCGCCCCTGCTTACCGCACTTATAAAATAACCTGTAAAGGCGTCTCCCGCAGCGGTTGTATCAACCGCATGAACCTTGAAGCAAGGCTGAAAGAATGATTTTTCCTTACTGATATACATACTGCCACGACTGCCGAGGGTTAGTATCAGAACGCTTTCAGGAAATGTATTCAGGAAATTTTCTTTCATCGTTTCGGGATCGTCGCTTCCGAAAAGAGCCTCGCCCTCTATTTCATTGCAGAAAAACCATTTCACGCATCTTAGCGGCAGCCGTTTAATATCCTCATGAAAAGGCGAGGGATTAAAGGCAATGCGCATTTTTCGTTGCCCGGCTATTTCAAACGCATCATCAAGGGAGCTTATCTCATTTTGAAGCAAAAGGATATCATTCTCCTCTGCATCTGCCAAAAAGTCCTCGATATACTTCCTGTCAATCTTATGATTTGACCCTGCGTGAAGAAGAATACAGTTTTGTCCGTCCCTATTGACCTGAATAATTGCGTGTCCGTTGCTTCCGTCTGTTCTCTTTATGCGGCTTATATCTACACCGGATAACGCCATTTTTTCCGTTAAAAATTCACCGCCGTCACCAACAAGTCCGCCGTGAATTACCTTTGCTCCCGAATGCGCCAAAGCAACCGACTGATTAAGCCCCTTTCCGCCCGGAAAAATCTCCATAATATCGGACGAAAGGGTTTCCCCCGCCGAAACAAAATGCTCCACGGAATAAACATAGTCGATATTAAGGGAGCCAAGATTATATATGCACATTTATTTTGCCAACCTTTCAAACAAATCCTCAAAAAGTGCGTCCCTGTTTATTTTGTATACATATTTCATAAAATGGCCCTCCGGATTCTCAGCATAACCAAGATCATATTCCGGCAAACAGCTTCTGATAAGCCTGTCCCGCATAAATTTACCGTCTGAATCCACAAGCCACGCTATTGCGGTCACATCCCAAATTACTCTTGTCCACGGTTTACCGGCAGCATAACTGTCCGCCTGGCTGACGGTATTTTCAAGAAGATAATCGCAAAGCCTGTTTTTCCCTTTTAGCCAGTATTCAAGTTCATATTTTGATGTAGCAAAGGCATCTGCAACACCCTCACACGGAAGCTGAACAAGCGGTACACCGCAACCGAAAACAACCCTCGCCGCGGCAATGTCCTGCACCATATTAAACTCCCGTGCGGGCGTATCGACATGCTGTGCATGACCGCCCAACCAAACAATTACCGCCTTTTCTTTTATCTCCGGATTTTTCATGATTGCCGAAGCGACATTTGTAATAGCCCCAATTGCAACGATATAAAGCGGATTTGTATTTGAATACCCCTCAGCAAGCTCCGCAATAAATTCTGACGCTTCAGACTCTACGGGTGTGTTTTCATCAGGCAAATATGTCTCGGAGCCCTTATACACTTTATCGGCATATTCGTCTTTTCCCGCAAGTTTCAAGAGCTTTAAAATTTCATTGTAGCTTTTTATCATTCCGTCAGCGGGTGATACCGATCTGGCATTATAAAACGGTGCCGCACAGATGCCTTTGATATTTAGCTTTTCGCTGTATTTGAGCATATAGCCGATAGCAAATTGATCGTCAATTTCATTATAGGCATCCGTATCTAAGACAACATCTATCTTCCCTTCAGGTCTGTTTAAACATTTCAACATTTGTTCTTCCGTCATTTTTCCTCTTCCTTCAAAAGACACCGATTTTCATCTTTCGCACGCAAAACGCTCATATGCTTCAGCGTCCATTGCACACAGTCGGATATTTTCCGTTCCATTTGCCATTCCGATTATTGCGCCGACAGCAAATCCCGGATATTCGTCGGTTATTCTCATCTGCTCTTCGGTCTGAACAGGACAAAACCCAACGAAATCCGGGATTATCAACCGCTCTGAAGAATCACCCGATTCGCTCAATCTTTATGACAAAGTATTATCTGCGAACAGGTTGATTGCCTCATCACACTGCAACCTCAACCTTTCTTTGGCACGAATTACCGTAATTTCGGATTTTTCTGTACCTTAGTGCATTTATGAGGTTGCCTTTTACGGATTCTCTCCTTTGAACAGTTCCGCCGCCGTGGTAGCAAGGGAAGCAAGACCCTGCATATTGGAGGGAATGATGATCTTCGTCGCCTTACCGTCGGCAACCTTCTCCATGGATTCCAGCGATTTTATCGCCAGCACTGCCTCGGAGGGCGCCGCCTCGTTGATCATGCGGATACCGTCGGCGTTGGCCTTCTGAACGGTCAGAATCGCCTCTGCCTCGCCTTCCGCTCTGCGAATCCTTGCTTCCTTATCCGCTTCGGCGGCAAGGATGGCAGACTGTTTTTCCGCCTCTGCGGCAAGAATCTTGGACTGCTTCTGACCTTCTGCAATCAGAATAGCCGACTTCTTCTCACCCTCGGCACGCAGAATCGCCTCACGGCGTTCCCGCTCCGCCTTCATCTGCTTCTCCATGGCGTCCTGAATCTCACGGGGCGGCATGATGTTCTTCAGCTCCACACGGTTGACCTTGATTCCCCAAGGGTCGGTAGCCTCGTCCAGAATGGCGCGCATACGGGTGTTGATGACATCACGGGAGGTCAGAGTCGCATCCAGTTCCAGTTCGCCGATGATGTTACGAAGGGTGGTGGCGGTCAGATTCTCAATGGCAGCCATGGGATTGGACACACCGTAGGCGTACAGTTTGCAGTCGGTGATCTGATAGAAGACGACGGTGTCGATCTGCATCTTGACATTGTCCTTGGTAATCACGGGCTGGGGCGGAAAATCTGCCACCTGCTCCATCTTGAGCACATTTTTGGCAATTCGGTCGATGAAGGGAATCTTATAGTGCATACCGGTTTCCCAGGTCTTGTGATAGCGTCCCAGACGCTCGACAACCATCGCCCTGGCCTGCGGGACGATCCGTATTCCGCTGATTGCCAGCACAAGCAGAATCAGCAGGACACACACAAACACGACGGTTCCTATTGTGATTTTCGGGGTTGTTGCCGCATCGCTCAGCAGCAGGGGCATCCATTTCATGATCATAACCTTATCCTCCATATCTTACCCGACCGACTCCGATCGGTATTATCCTGTATCCTATTGTAGACCCGTTTCCACGGGAATATGCCGGGGGCTTCCCCAAACCGTCCGGTTTCGGAAAATCCGATTACTTTTCCGTCCGGCGCCGGCAGATCAGCTTGACGCCCTCGATCTCCAGAACTACGACCTCGGCGCCCTTTTCGATCTTTGTGCCGTCCTGACTTCTGGCAGTCCAGCGGATTCCGCCGACCTTGACCTCTCCGGTTTCCGCCACATTGTCGATCTCCTCCGTGACCACCGCCGTCATTCCGATGACCCGGTCGGCATTGGTAGGCTGATAATTACCCTTTTGCAGGCGTTTCTTGACAAAGGGACGGGTCAGCAGAAGCAAAAGCAGGGCGATGACGGGATAGAGAACGATCTGCAAAGCCAGCTGATCGGGCAGCAGAACCGCCAGCGTCAGCGACACTATGCCGGCAGGAATGAACCAAACCGCCACCAGAGAAGTGGTCAGCAGTTCTGCGACAATCGCCAGCACGATAAGCGCAATCCAAATATAAATCATATAATTCGTTTCTCCTTTCGGTTCACTGACGGTTCCTGTACGGATCCGGTCTATGCTGTTGATCTTGACGGTATTTCCCTCCAGAACCTCGAACATCAGGGGGACGGTATAGAAATCCTCGAAGAAATCGTTGCGGAAGGTTCCGTTATTATCCTTAATATAATAGCTGACCTCGAAATAGTATACGATGTAGCCCTTATAATTGCCGTTGGCGTCGCCGTTCACCAGATCCTGCATACTGTTCAGCTCAACCTTGATATTGTAAACCTTCTGGGGAGCGAAATTTGCCGTATTGCCGTTCTTTTTCAGATATTCATCGGTGCAAAGTGCGTCGATGGCCTTTGCATCGCCCGCTGTCACGGCGTCAAAATACTCCTGCCAGAAGCGGCGAAGGTCATCCTTGTCGGGCACATCCCTTTCGACGACGAAGGTTTCGCCCCGATAGGAATAGTAGATGTTGCGGTCCAGCGCCAGATATTCCCCATCGTCAGCCAGATTCTCATTATAATCGGGAATCTCAAAGTAGGTGGGCGGATAGGTTTTGACCGGAACAGCTTCCGCTGTGGTTTCCTTATTTTCGTTGATTTTTTCAGCCAGCGCCTCAAAATCAACGGTATTCAGCAGGGCAAGCACCACCGCCAGCACGCCGAGAACCGCCAGAAAGATGATGGCACCCTTTTTCTTCTTCCGGGACGGGTCCGCCGCAGGGATCCCGCTTTCCGGGGGTACATCCGATCCCTCAGCCGTAGGTATATCGGCTCCATCCCCGGCGGAAACCGTTTCGGGCGCGGTATCGGAGGACGGACCGCCGTTTTGCATACCGTCGGCAGACCTTTTCTTCTCTTCATCCATACCGTTCATCTTTTTGATCTCCCTTTCCGTTTTTGTTCAATTCATTATATCACACAATTTCGTGATCGTCAATAGGTTTTATGAGGCTTTTCAAAAAATTCATAGTTCGTCCACATTCGAGCATTGACAAGTTCCGCAGGATATGCTATGATATTGTTATAAATATGTGAAAAAAACACCGTTCTTACAAGTCCGTTCCGATTGGTCATTGACCCATTCAATCCGCCGCACAAGCGGCATGCCGCACAGCGGCAAGGAGGATCAACATGAAAACTGCCCTGCTCATCTGTCTCGGCGTTTCGGCGTGCATAGCCGTCGTCATTTCCATCTGTCTGTTCTGCATGATTATCCGGCGCAGTCGTTTCGCCGAGATCTATCGGTCTCCCATCCGGGATCAACGGTTTGCGAACGCATTGCTTTCCCAGATTTTCGGAGACAAAATACTGAAAATGCCCTACATTCTTCGGGACGAAGGAACCGTCTCTCCCCGTGCCGATGCCGTCTTCGTCTGCTCCGGCGGCGTTGCCGTCATCACGGTACTGAGCGGAAAGGGAACCTTTTCCGCACCCGAACACGGTCCGTGGAAGCAATACACCGAGGACGGCATCCGGGAAATCGAGAATCTGATGGAAGCCAGTCACGCCTATGTATCGGAGCTTGCCGGACTGTTCATGAAGGAGAGTCTGTTCTGCCCGACCATTCGCCGATATGTCTTTCTGACCGACGATCATGCCCATGTCGATTTCATGAGTTCGGACAGCGTCATGCCCGGTAATCAGCTGATTGAAGTTCTGAAGCAGTTCCAAATGGATAAGCGGCTAAACGGCAGGGAGCAAAAGGAACTGATCCATGCCATCGAGCGCAATCACATGGCGATCCAACAGCAATCTGCCGCCCGCAAATCGGCAACCCCCGTCACCGTCTCCGATGCAGACGATCCCATGGGGATTCTGATAAACGGTCTGACCGACAACGGGTCGGCAAGCGAAGAGCCTTCTCCTGTGAAAACGGCTGTCGATCCGGAAGCGGAAGTTCAGCCCACCGCCACCCAATCCACCCACACCTTTCTGACCAAAGACAATTGATGAAAAAAGATATATTATCCGGGGGAACTTTTCGAGAAAAGTTCCCCCGGACCCCTTCAAAAGCATTTCTAAAAGGAATAAGGCAAGTCTTTTTATAATGATCTGTTGCAGGCGGGACAGATCCCTCATTGACAGTCTGTGATTGAATATGCTGACTTCTTTCGACCCTGCAAACAACAACCGAGGTGCCTTGGCGGCACCTCGGTTGATTGATTTCTGTCCTTATCCGATGTTCAGTGCGGGATGATCGTTCTGAACCGTCACATTGGTTCCGTCCATCCGAATTTCCACACTGCCGTCCCTGGTAGCGTATACCGTCATTCCCGCATTTTTCAGTGCGGTGAGGGTTTCGCTGTGCATCTGATCCTTCTCTACATTGTTGGAGCAGATGGCAACGGCATATTTGGCGCCGAGAGCGTTGAACAGTGCGTCATAGCGGCTGTCGTAGATACCGTAGTTGGGGACGGTAATGAGATTGAAGGTCTTGCCGCTCAAATCTGAAATCAGCTCATCCACACGCTCGCCCGCAACACGGGAGGTCATCAGGAAAGAGGTGTCCTTGTAGGTCACGGCAACTGCCAGAGAATTGCCCTCGTCGTTCTCGTCGATGGCGGTGGAGTAGTCCTTATGGGGCGCATACAGGCTGAAGCTGACCTCGCCCAGCGTAAAGGCAGTGGAATTGTCGGTCACGGGCGTTGCAGTCAGTCCCACCGAGGTCATGGCATTGCTGAACAGCTGGTAGGTTCCGCTTTCCTTTGCATATCCGGGAACCAGCACATTCTTGAAGGTCACGCCCGAACGGGTGAGAATGGCAGCCGCACCGCCGATATGCTTCTTGGAGAAGTTGGTGATAATCAGATAATCCACCGTGGTGATTTCCTTTTCGGCGAGATAGCTGATAACGGAATCGGACTGATCCTCTGCCGCCGCATCAATCATCACGACGCCGGCAGGAGTCCGGATAATAATACAGGTCGATCTGCCTGCCTTGAAGAACTTCATCTTCACAAGGTCACCGGATTCGTCTTCCGGATCGCCCCCCTGTGTACCGGAGGATCCGGTAGTGGTGGTTCCCGATCCGCCAACCGAGCAGGAGGTCAGCGTAAACATAGCGACAGGGAGAAGCATCAAAGTCGCAAGCAATGCGGCAAAGAGTGTTTTCAGTTTCATGGCAATTCTCCTAAACCAAATTTTACATTTATTTAACCTTACTATACAACTCAATTGTGAACTTGGTATGAAGGAATCGGTGATTTCGCCGAAAATCCTGTGAATTCGCGGTGAATTTTCATCGGTCGACGGTTATTCCAAAAGCAGGATTGCAGACGATTCGGGCGCAATCCAAAAGCTATCCCCAAAACTGTCGGTGAGCAGTTCTCTTCCCTTTTTCGGAAGAGGAAAGGCGGTCTGTGAGCGGTTGACCGCCACATAGACCCGATGATTCCCATCGAATCGGGTAAAGGCAAAGATGCCCTCCGGCGTGGACTCATCCACCTCAAACCATCCCTTTGCAAAGACGGACAAAGACCGTCTGATCCCGCCGACTTTGCGATAAAAGTCCAGCAGATCGGCGTCCTGTTTGCCCCACGGATAGGGCATTCGGTTGAAGGGATCCCGATAGCCTTCCATACCCGCTTCATCACCGTAATAGATGCAGGGAATTCCCGGCAGTGTCGCCGACAGGGTATAGCACAGCTTCAGCAGGATTTTGGCCTTTTCCCGCTGTTTTGGCGTCATATGGGCGACGGACAGCTCCTTTGCAGGTCTTCCGCCGTCGGGATCGCCGCCCAGAACAGTGAGAATCCGCTCGGTATCGTGGGTCCCCAGATGATTCATCAGGGTGTCGCTGGTTCCCTTGGGATAGTGGGCATACAGCAGAGCCGTCGCCGCAAACAGGGCATTTTTATCGCCGTATTTGACGAATCGGATGATGCCGTCCTTGAGGGGATAGTTCATGACCGAATCCAGCTGATCGCCCCGGAAGTACCTCCGACGCTTATCGTATGCCACCTTATTGGAGGCATCCTCCCAGACCTCGCCGTAGATCATCGCCTCGGGATTTTCCGCTTTTACCGCCTGCCGAAGCCGATCCAGAAACAGATTATCCAGTTCGTCCGCCACATCCAGCCGCCAGCCGGAGATGCCCTTTTTCAGGTAATGGCGGACCACTCCGTTCTCCCCTGTCATGTAATCCAGATAAGAGGGATTGGAGGTCGTCACCGCCGGCAGGATGTCGATATCCCACCAGCACCGATAGCTGTCGGGATATTCCCTGAATTCGTACCAGTCATAATAGGGCGAATCCTTGCTCTGATAGGCGCCGATGCTGTCATAGCGTCCGTTTTTGTTGAAATACAGGCTGTCCGAACCGGTATGATTGAAAACGCCGTCCAGAAGAATGGCGATCTTCCGTTTTTTCGCCTCGGCGATCAGCATCTCCAGCGCCTCGTCGCCTCCGAACATTTCATCCACGGTCAGATAATCGCCGGTATCGTACTTGTGATTGGAATAGGCACGGAAGATGGGGGACAGGTACAAAACAGTGACCCCCAGACTCTCCAGATAATCCAGTTTGTCGATGATGCCGTACAGGGTTCCGCCGAAAAACATATTGTTTGCCACAAATCCCCCTCGGACATCGGCATACTGGGGAATTCCGTTCTCCCAATCGGGATTCAGAATAGCATCCTCACGGACGGGAACCTCCCCGCCCTTGGCAAAGCGGTCCACGAAGATGTGGTACATGATGCCACCCCGAATGGCGTTCGGAGCATCGTAGCCTGCCTTGCAGACCGTCAGCTGATAGTCGGAGTGACCCTCGCAGGCGTCGGAAAGGACGGGAGCGTAGCTATAAGGATTCATGGACAACCGGAGTCTGCCATAGGCACTGTCCAAAAGGACGGAATACCAAAGCAGGGCGTCCGTTTTCCCTTTCGGACACAGGGATGCCGTGGAAAGGACGCATTCATACCGTTCGGTCACATAATCGCTTCCCTTCCAACGGAAGGGAAGCGAAAAATTGCAGTGATCGTCGTCGCGGTAGAAATCAAGGACGGGGTCCTTTGCGCCCAGTCTGCGGGGCAGAGTCAGGCGAAAGGTCAGACGGTCCTCACAGTCGAAGACGCCCAGCAGGTGCGCATTCGGTGTCTTTTGGGAAATCTTGGTAAAGGACACCGATTTTTGGATGGACATTGGAATATTCATGACCTTTTTCCGATCTTATCTGTTGTTCTTTGCCTGAATGGGTTTGATATGCCAGATATTCTCGGCATATTCCCGGATGGAACGGTCTGCGGCGAAGATTCCGGCAGACGCAGTATTCATCAGCGACATTCTCGCCCACTTCGGACGGTCGGCAAAGTCTGCAAGCAGTTTCTTATGGGTTGCCATATAGCTGTCAAAATCGGCAAGGCACATATAGGGATCGGCAACGCCGGGACCCATCAGCAGATAATTGTAGAAGGAGGTGAAATCACAGCCGTTGAAGCCCACCTTCAGATAGTCGATGGCCTTCTTCAGCACGGGATTGGCGTTGTAATAATCAAAGGAGTGGTAGCCCCGTCTCCAAAGATCGTCCACCTCGGGGGTGGTCAGACCGAAGATATAGACATTCTCGGGGCCTACGGCGTCGGCGATCTCCACATTTGCGCCGTCCAGGGTGCCCAGCGTCAGAGCGCCGTTGATCATCAGCTTCATGTTGCCCGTACCGCTGGCCTCCTTGCCGGCAAGGGAAATCTGCTCGGACACATCGGCGGCGGGAATCAGAATCTCCGCCAGCGAAACATTGTAATCCTCGGCGAAGATGACCCGCATCTTGGTGCGCAGTTTGGGATCCTTCTCGATCTCTGCCGAAATGGCGTTGATCAGATGGATGATCTCCTTGGCGAGATAGTAGCCGGGAGCCGCCTTTGCGGCGAAAATGAAGGTCTGAGGCTGAATCTCCAGATCGGGATTCTCCTTCAGGGTGACGAACATGGAGATGATCCGCAGTGCGTTCAGCATCTGGCGCTTATACTCGTGCATTCTCTTGACCTGAACATCGAACAGCGAATCGGGATCGGGCTTGATGCCGAACTTTTTGCCGTACCAGTTGGAGAAGCGGACCTTATTTTCATGCTTGATCTTGCCGACTCTGTCCAGAACGGCAGGATCGTCGGCGAATTTCTTGAACTCCTCCAGCTTTTCGGGGGATTTGCGGTAATCGGGACCGATGGTCTCGTCCAACAGCTTGCAAAGACCCGGATTGGAGTAGCACAGCCAGCGGCGGTGAGCGATGCCGTTGGTCACATTGGTGAATTTATCGGGAGTGAAGTCGTAAAATTCCGAGAAGACGGTTTTGGTCAGAATGTCCGAATGGAGTTTGGACACGCCGTTGACGGTATGGGAGCCCACCACCGACAGATTTGCCATCTTGACACGGTTGTTCGCGATGATGGACATATGGGTGATCCGATCCCAGTCGCCGGGATAGGCATTCCAGAGATCGGCGCACAGGCGGCGGTTGATCTCGCAGACAATCTGATGGATTCGGGGCATGACATACTTGAACAGACCCTCATCCCAGGTTTCCAGTGCTTCGGGCAGGACGGTATGATTGGTATAGGAAACGGTTTTGGTCACGATGTCCCAAGCATCCTCCCAACTGTAGGAGTAGGTGTCCATCAGCACACGCATCAGCTCTGGAACCACCAGAGCGGGATGGGTATCGTTGATATGAATGGCAACTTTATCGGCGAAATTCTCAAGATTTCCGTAGTTGCGCAGATGGTCGGCGATAATGGACTGGAGAGAAGCGCAGACCAGAAAATACTGCTGCTTGAGTCTCAGGGTCCGTCCGCCCTCATGGTTATCGGCAGGATAAAGGACCTTGGAAATGATCTCCGCCTTATTGGATTCCTCCATTGCGGAGAAATAGTCGCCCTGGGAGAACAGTCCCATGTTGAACTGATTGGTCTTGACCGCCTTCCAGAGCCGCAGGGAGTTGACCGCCTCGCAGTCTGCGCCCGAAATCATCATATCATAGGGCACCGCCTGCACCTCGGTGTAGTCGGTGTGGATGATCTCGCACTTGCCGTTGTCCCACTTCTCGGTGATATTGCCGCCGAAACGGACAATACAGGTCTTATCGGTACGGGGAACCAGCCAGCTTTCGCCGGTGGGCATCCAGATGTCGGGCAGTTCCACCTGCTGACCGTCTACGATCTTCTGACGGAAGAGTCCGTACTCGTAGAGAATGGAAAATCCGGTTGCAGAGTAGTCCAGGGTGGTCAGAGCGTCCATGAAACAGGCGGCAAGTCTGCCGAGACCTCCGTTTCCGAGTCCGGGATTGTCCTCATGCTCATAGAGATCCTCGATGTCGTATCCCCAGCTCTTGAGTATCTTTTTATACTCATCGGCAATACCCAGATTCATCAGGTTGTTTTTCAGGGATTTTCCGATCAGGAATTCCATGCAGAGGTAGTAAACCTTCTTGCCCTCCTGATTCTTCACATTCTGCTTGAACTGGGTTCTCTTGTTGGACAGCATATCCTTCACCGACAGCAAAACCGCCTTGTAAATCTGATCGGTGTTGGCCTCCTCGGGGGTGGTTCCGAAGTAACGGGACAGCTTATCGGAGATTCCCTTTTTGAGAAGTTCCTCCTTGGTCTGCTTTGCCGCCTTTTTCGTGACCTTTACGGTCTTCTTGACAGTTTCATTTTGTTCCATTTTCATTTCCTTTTCCTTTTCATTTTTTGGGGTGCGGGGACAGCCGCCAAAGGCGACGGACGGCAAAATCCATGCCATCCGTCTGCCTTTTTTGCGGTCAGAACATGGAGCGATACATCTCCATATATTGATCGGCAGATGCCTTCCAGGAGAAGTCGGTGGACATGGCGTTCCGGATCAGCTTCTTCCAAAGGGTCTTATCGGTGTACAGATGCAGGGCTCTGCCTACGGCGTCCTTCATCTCATAGGGATGGAAGGCGTAGAAGGTCACGCCGTTGCCCTCTCCTGTGGTGGGATTGAAGGGCTTGATGGTGTCATACAGACCGCCGGTCTCTCTGACCACGGGAATCGTGCCGTAACGGCAGGCGATCATCTGGGACAGTCCGCAGGGCTCCGCCTGGCTGGGCATCAGGAAGATGTCGGCGCCGGCGTAAATCTGCTTGGACAGCTCCTTATCGTAGGTAATCAGGGCACGGACCTTATCGGGATAGTAGCTCTGAAGGCCCTTGAAATAGTTCTCGTAGTCGCTTTCGCCGGTACCCAGCAGAACGAACTGCGAATTGCCCTGCATGATCTCGCCCAGTACCGCCCGCACCAGATCCAGCCCCTTATGGGAAACCAGACGGGTTATCATGGCGATGATGGGCTTATCGGGATCCACCGGCAGTCCCAGCTTCTCCTGAAGCGCCGCCTTATTGGATGCCTTGCCCGAGAAGGTGTGATACTTCAGGCTGTAATGCCCGCCGAGCATGGAGGGATCGGTCATGGGATTGTAGTAATCCACATCAATGCCGTTGACGATGCCGCAGGTCTTGCCGGCATACATGGAGAGAATGCCCGACAGTCCGTGCGCATAGTAGGGGGTGCGGATCTCCTCGCTGTACCGCTGGCTGACGGTGGTCACCTTATCACAGCAGACGATGGCGCCCTTGGTCAGGTTGATACAACCATCATATTCCAGATCGGGCAAATCGGTGTTCCACAGGGAGAAGACATCCCCCAGAATCTCTTTGGGGAAAATCCCCTGATACTCGATGTTGTGGATGGTATAGACGGTACGGGTATTGGGATAGTTCTGCTGCTTGCGCAGATAGATGATCGACAGCGCCGCCTGCCAGTCGTTGGCATGGAGAACATCGGGGGTAAAGCCGATTCTCGGGAGCATTTCCACTGCCGCCTTGGAGAAAAAGGCGTACCGCTCTCCGTCGTCAAACTCGCCGTACAGCTTCTGACGGTTGAAATAGTAATCGTTGCCCACGAAATAATAGATCACGCCGTCCTTTTCCAGCTGCCAGATCTTGGTATGCTGGCAACGCCAGGACAGGTGGACATCAAATTCCGCCGCAAGGCTCATCTTTTCCCGCCATGCGTCGGACACCTTCGCATGAAGGGGGATCACACAGCGGACATCGTTATCCTTGTCCGCTCTCGCAACGGCTGCGGGAAGGGACCCCAGCACATCGCCGAGTCCGCCGGTGGATGCAAAGGGCAGAGCTTCTCCGCCCACATACAGTATTTTCATTTTATGACCAAACCTTTCTCTTTTAATCCGGGTAACCGGTTACCCGGCACCGAAAATTTTCGGTTTTCCGATTTCCGACCGTTTTCGAGGCAGGAAACATTCCCGAAGATCGACGGGGAGCGGCCGTTCCCCGTCGAAATCCGATGGATTCAGATCATCTTGCCCTTGTCGATATACAGGGGCATGGTCTGATGTCCGGACAGCATAACGCCGTCCCGAACCACCACATTCTTATCCGCAATGACGCAGTTGAGGGTCACATTCTCCCCGGTCAGGGTATCCTGGAACAAAATGGAGTTGCGGACCACCGAGCCCTTGCCGACCTTGACGCCTCTGAACAGGATGGAGTTCTCCACCGTTCCGTCGATGATACAGCCGTCTGCAATCATGGAATTGGTCACATGGCAGTCGTCGCTGAATTTGGTGGGTGCGCTGTTGCGGACCTTGGTCAGGATGGGACGGTTCTTCACCGAGAACAGATTGTTCCGGTTCTCCCGATCCAGAAGGGACATATTGCAGGCAAAATAGTCGGTCAGCGAGGTGATGTTGGAGAAATATCCGTCAAAACGGTAGACCTTGAAGCTGTCCTTGCCGATATTGCGCAGAACGATGTCTCTGGACAGGCTGGTATAGCCGTGTGCGGAGGAATCCAGCAGCGCAGCCTCCAGATAAGCACGGTCGGCAACGGCAATGTTGATATTGATGTCCATCTCACCCTCCATATTCTTGGGATGGGTGATGATGTCGGTGATATTGTCCTCATCATCCGAGAAGATGATATTGTAGTGTCTGGACTTGTCGGCAGTCAGATTGACTCTCTTGACCGCATAGGTGATCTTTGCGCCCGATTTGATATGAGCGTCCAGCATATCGCTCAGATCAATGTTGCAGATGCTGTCGCAGTCGGACATAACGATGTAGTCGCCGGTCATGCGGACGATGGCTTCGCTGATGGTCTGAAGCGCCTGAAGACGGTTCTCGTACAGCTGATTGCTGGAATTGGAGAATGCCGTGATATAGGGAGGCAGAATCTTGAGTCCGCCCGAACGGCGGGCCAGATCCCAGTCCTTGCCCGAACCCACATGATCCATCAGCGACTGATAGTTGTAGTGGGTGATGATCGAAACATTGGTGATTCCCGCATTGACCATATTGGACAGGGGAAAGTCCACCAGACGGTAACGGCTTCCGAAGGGAATGGAGGCCATCGTGCGGAGTCTGGTCAGCTCGGTGATGTTCTGATCGTGCAGATTGGAGAAAATAATACCGGATGCGTTTGCCATTTTCGTTACCTCCTTTACACCTTGAGCAGTTCGGCAAGTCTATCGGCATTGACCATCAGACCGCCGTCAATTTTGGTTTGATCCGGAATGTTCAATCCGGTTCCGATGACGGCAATGCCCTTGCCGTCTTCCTTGGGGCTTCCGATCACCGCATTCTCGCCGATCACGGTCTGACCGTCCACAATGGAGTAGTCCACGACAGCACCCGAGCGGATCACAACATCCTCAAAAATGACACTGTTTCGAACGGTAGCGCCCGGCTCCACGATGACACCGTTGCCCAGCACCGAATGCTCCACCTTGCCGTAGATCTCACAGCCCTCTGTAATCATGCTGTCCGAAATTTCTGCGCCCTCACCCACAAACTGACCGGGGCGGGAGGCGTTTCTGGAGAAAATTCTCCAGCTCTTGTCGTGAAGATTGAATTTGGGGGGATTGCCCAGAAGCTCCATGTTGGCTTCCCACAGGGAGGAAATGGTTCCCACATCCTTCCAGTAACCCGAGAAGGGGTAGGCGTACATTCTTTCGCCGTTTGCGAGCATGGTCGGAATGATGTTTTTGCCGAAATCGTTGGCGGAGCCGGGCGTATTCTCATCGTCAACCAGATACTGTCTGAGTTTCTTGTAGTTGAAGATGTAGATACCCATGGACGCCTTGGTGGATTTGGGATGAGCGGGCTTTTCCTCAAACTCGTAGATTTTGCCGTCCTCCTCGGTATTCATGATGCCGAAGCGGGAGGCCTCCTCCAGCGTGACCGACAGAACGGCGATGGTGCAGTCGGCGCCCTTTTCCTTGTGGAAGTCCAGCATGGCGGAGTAGTCCATTTTATAGATGTGGTCACCCGACAGAATCAGCACATACTCGGGATCGTACCGATCAATGTAGGCAAGGTTCTGATAGATGGCATTGGCAGTTCCCTTGTACCAATCGGTTCCCTTCATCTTCTGATAGGGCGGGAGCACCATAACGCCGCCTCTGTTGCGGTCCAGGTCCCAGGGTGCGCCGTTGCCTATGTACTCGTTGAGCACCAGCGGCTGATACTGGGTCAGAACACCCACCGTATCAATCCCCGAATTGATGCAGTTGGACAGCGTAAAATCAATGATGCGGTACTTGCCGCCGAAAGCGACGGCCGGTTTTGCGGTCTTTTCGGTTAGTGTGTAGAGTCTGCTTCCCTGACCGCCTGCAAGGAGCATAGCTACGCATTCTTTCTTTTGAAACATGAGAAACCCCCTGAATATTTCTTCCGCTTCCGATGCGGATAATGACTCTTTCGTGTCTTGCGATTGGCGCCTTGTCTTTTTACATACGGTTTTTCGGACGGAGCCTCTGAAATCTTACGCCTCAGTCAGATGCTTGATTCGAAGATTCGGTATCCTTCGTCAGATTCTCTTCTTTATCCTGTTTGTTTTGCTCATCCTGTGCGCCGTCCGGCTTTCTGCCGACGGCATTTTTGATCTTTCCGGCTTTCCGATCGGCGGCCGATGCCGCTTCGGAAGGCTTTTTGCCGCTCTTCTTTTTCCTGTTCACCGGCTCCAGAATCAGCGCCGACAGAGGAGACAGATCGGGCGTAATCATGCTGTTTTCTCCGGCAGTCAGCACCTCGGGATAGGTCATCCCATTGCCGCCGAACCGGGATTCCTCAGTGTTGAAGACCACCCGATAGGCATCCGACTCCACTGGAATGCCGTATCCCCGATAGGGTACCGCCGAGAAGTTGATGACCACCACCAGCTCATGTCCCGCCTTATCCATACGGGTAAAGGCGATGAGATTGTCGGCGTCCCGATCGGCGTAGATCCAGGAAAATCCGTCCCAGGAGAAGTCCACCTGCCAGAGTTCCTTACGGGAAAGGTAGAAATTGTTCAGCTCCTCCGAGAAGGTCTGAATTGCAGCATGCTTGGGATAGTCCAGCATGAACCATTCCAGCTGGTTTTCGTAGTCCCATTCACGGAACTGTCCGAATTCACAGCCCATAAAGGTCATCTTCTTGCCGGGATGGGTCATCTGCCAGACGAAGAAGCATCTCAGCCCCGCAAACTTCTGATCGTAATTTCCCCACATCTTGTCGATCAGCGATTTCTTTCCGTGAACCACCTCATCGTGGGATACCGGCAGAATATAATTCTCGCTGAAGGCGTAGGATAGAGAGAAATTCAGATCCTTGTGATGATATTTGCGGAAATAGGGGTCGGTCTGTACATAATCGTACATATCGTTTGCCCAGCCCATATTCCACTTGAAGTTGAATCCCAGTCCGCCCTCGTGAACCGGTCGGGTGATGGCAACCCATGCGGTGGATTCCTCGGCAATCATGAGAATGTCCGGGTAGCTTCCGAAGAGTGCGGTATTCAGCTTCTTGAAGAAGGCGATGGCTTCCAGATTCTTGTTGTCCCCGTTGACATTGGGGATCCATTCGCCGGGCTTTCTGGCATAATCCAGATAGAGCATGGAGGCAACCGCATCCACCCGCAGTCCGTCGATATGATAGCGGTCCAGCCAGCTCATGGCGGAGGAGATCAGGAAGCTCTGAACCTCGTTTCTGCCCACATCGAAGCACCGGGTTCCCCATTCCTTATGCTCCATCCGATCCCAGCCCTGATACTCATACAAAGGGGAGCCGTCGAATTCCCGAAGCCCGTGCTCGTCCTTGGGAAAATGGGCGGGAACCCAGTCCAGAAGGACGCCGATTCCGTTTTTGTGAAGGGTATTGACGAAATATTTGAAATCGTTGGGATTGCCGTAGCGGGAAGTGGGGGCGAAATAGGAGCAGACCTGATAGCCCCAGGAGCCGTCGTAGGGATATTCGCCGATGGGAAGCAGTTCCACATGGGTGTATCCCATCTTTTTCACATAGGGCACCAGCAGATCGGCGATCTCACGGTAGTTCAGATAATTCTCGCCCTCGGCGGTGGTTTTTCCGTCACGGGTGCGCCAGGAAGCAAGATGAACCTCGTAGATGTGCATAGGCGCCGCATAGAAGTCCGGCGACTGAGCGATTCTCTTCCGTTTGTTGCGCCAGACGCCGTCGCTCCACTTGAAGCTCTCGTCGGTCCAGACGATGGACGCCGTCTTTTTCAGGGTCTCGGAATAGGCGGCATAAGGATCGGCCTTATAATGCTCCCCCGCCCCGGAGGTAATGGCATACTTGTACTTCTGCCCCTCCAGATTGTCGGACTCGACCACCGCTTCCCAGATCCCCATCTGAGAAGAGCGGATCATGGTCTGTCCCTCCCAGCCGTTGAAGTCTCCTACCAGCCGAATGGATCTGGCTCCGGGCGCCCAGACGCGGAAGACATAGCCCCCCTCGCAACGGTGAACGCCCATATACTGATAGGCCCGGTAGTTGGTACCCTGGTGAAACAAATAGGCGGCAAGATCTCCGGAGTTTTGCATCATGATAACCAATCCTTTCCATGTCTATGCTTATGCCGTGAAGGAGCTGTCGATTTTTGTCTGAATTGTCGGAAGTCGGTTCGTGTGATCCCCGTCTTTTGGGCAAACCGTCCAAACAAAGTTTCCGCAAACCTGCACAGCAGTCCTACACTGATTTTATTATATCACAGTCCGATCCCTTTTTCAAGGGGAATTTTTAATTTTCCACAAAATCGGGTGTAGAAAATCAATTTTAAATCCTCTCATTTTACCGTCTTATTGCACAATTTTTTCAGATATTTTTTGGTCATTATCGCCAATCTTTTGACCATTTTCACAAAAATAGCTTTTTCGACAAAATCCCGTTCCGTGCATTTTTACCTTTGTCAACTGCCGACAATCCCTCGATTCGTCGGTCAAACCCGTCAATTTGACTGCCAAAGAAACGGATTTCAGAGTTTCGGACAGTCTTCAAAGCCCTCGATTTGACGCTTGACAAATTGCACAATTTGTGATATAATATCCGGAATCAATCGGTTCAAAATAACCACATCGGCTTACTGCCGATGTGGTCCGTGAAAGGAAAGTTTTCATGAAAAGACGCATCAGACAAATTCTGGTTCTCCTGCTGACTGTCGCCGCTCTCACTGCCTGTTCCCAAAGCGAGAGCAACACCAACGGTTACGATTCCACTCCGCCCATGGCCTCAGACGGCAGTACGGGCGAAAGTATGGGCGAAAGTGCCGGCGGAATCGACAGCGTTCTCGGCGACAACACCGCCCTGTCCGACAGCCGCAAGCTGATCCGCACCGTGGAGCTTTCGCTGGAAACCAAGAACTTTGACACACTGATCGACGATCTCAACGACCGGACCGCAGAGCTGGGCGGATATGTGGAAAGCGGTCGGATCATGGGAAACAGCTACGGCAGCGACGGTTCCCGATATGCGTCAATCGTAATCCGTATACCCGCCGCCGACGCCGACGCTCTCCTTACCCATGTGGGCGAGTCCGCCAACATCGTCAGCCAATCCTCCAACACCAGTGATGTCACCCTGAACTATGTGGATCTGACCAGCCGAATCAAATCGCTGGAATCGGAGAGGGACGCTCTGCAAGCCATGCTGGAGAAGGCGACCGACACCGACACCCTGCTGAAGATCCGCAGTCAGCTGACCGATGTGCAGTACAGCCTGGATTCCTATCAGTCTTCCCTTCTCCGTATGGAGTCTCAGATCGACTACACCACCGTCAATCTGTCCATAAACGAGGTCAAGGTCTACACCGAAACCGAAAAACCGTCGGTTTGGGAACAGATTTCCACCGGACTGGTACACAGTCTGAAGGCGGTCGGTTCCGGATTTGTCTCCTTCTTCGTCTGGCTGATCGTGAACCTTCCCTATCTGCTCGTCATCGCCGGCTTCGTGCTTTTGGGCGTATTCATCCTTCGCAAAATCGTCAAGCGGAATCGGAAAAAGCGTCAGGCACAGACCGAAGCCTATCAGAACGCCATGTTCAATCAGAAAAAGGACAGTTGAAGAGGGCAATCATGAAAAAGGAAGTTGCCGCAAACCAGCTTTGCGGCAGCTTTCCTTGTTCCTTCGACTGTGAAAATGCCGAAAAGCCACTTGACAAGGCGTACAAACCGTGCTATAATATGCGAAAAGATCACAAAGGCGAAACCACGGACAAGGAGTTTGCCATGCCCATTAAAATACCAAACGAACTTCCGGCTACGCATGTGTTGCATAGCGAAAATATATTTACGATTACCGAGACCCGCGCCACCACGCAGGATATCCGTCCCCTGAAGATTCTGATTCTCAATCTGATGCCCACCAAAATCGCCACCGAAACACAGCTGGCGAGACTTCTGGGCAACACCCCTCTTCAGGTTGAGATGGAACTGATCCACACCAAGACCCACGAATCAAAAAACACCCCTCAGGAGCATATGCTGGCCTTCTACAAGACCTTCGATCAGGTCTGCATGAACACCTACGACGGCATGGTCATCACCGGCGCACCGGTGGAGCAGATGCCCTTCGAAGAGGTCGAATACTGGGACGAGCTTTGCGGGATTATGGAGTGGAGCAAAACCCATGTGACCTCGGTCTTCCACATTTGTTGGGGCGCCCAGGCAGGGCTGTACTATCATTTCGGCATTCAAAAGTACCCTCTGGAGAAAAAACTGTTCGGTGTCTTTCCTCATCGGGTGGAGCGCAAATCCTCCATACTCTTCCGGGGATTTGACGATGTTTTCATGGTTCCCCACAGCCGCCACACCACCGTCCGCCGCGAGGATGTGGAGAAGGTTCCGGAGCTGAAAATTCTTGCCGGCGGCGACGAGGTAGGCATTTATGCGCTGTCCACCGATCGGGGAAGGCAGATTTTCATCACCGGACACAGCGAATACGACGCCGAAACCTTGGGTAACGAATACCGTCGGGACAGGGATGCGGGACTGCCCATTCAGGTCCCCAAGAACTACTACCCCGACGATGACGACACAAGACCCCCTCTCGTCACCTGGCGATCCCACGCCAATCTGCTCTATTCCAACTGGCTCAACTATTTCGTCTACCAGACCACGCCCTACGATCTCAAGCAGATCAAATAAGGCCACAATTGATACAAACGCCGACCAAATAAACCTTCGATTAAAATAAACCTTTGGTTTATTGACATTCGGCGTTTTTTGTGTTACAATAGGATCAGATCGAGGGAGAAAGGTCGACATTTCACCCGAAGATCGCAAATTCACAAAGAAAGGAGGCGGAGTGTTTCTATGAATCACTCGTTAAATTTCGGATCCCGTACCCTGCGCCTCACGGTCAGGTGCGGCTGATCTGACCCGAGAAGTCCTCGCTTTGAAGGCAGATCTTTGGTATCGTCATTCGAATATTCGGGTAGCCCCGTCCGACTCGCTAGCGGCAAGTCGGACGAGGTTTTCTTGCCATTCACACCATGACCGACCGAATTTGTAGAGGACATATTGAAGCATGATCGATCTTTTCCAATTGGGTCTTCGCATCAGTACCAGACGCCGTGAACTGAATCTGACCCAGCAAAACCATGCAGACGCTTTGAACATCTCCCCGCAGGCCGTCTCCAAATGGGAACGGGGGCTGACCTTTCCGAATCCTGCCTTTCTGGACGAGCTTGCATCGACGCTCTACGTCAGCCTGGACGAGCTTCTGACCGGATGCAAAGGATAAAAGACAAGAAAACAGCATCATCGGGTTGCCGCAACTGCCGTGCGGCAACCCGATGAGTTTTCTTTCGGCGATAACTTTGTCCGAGCGTCATCCCGACGAATCGGAATGGCCCCGTCGCAGAAAGCCACGGTTTTTATGAGTTCATGCCTCTGCTGCGACTTCATAAGCTGCATACGCACGGTCAAATTCATACCCGAGTTTTTCAGCCAGACGGACAGAGTGCATATTTTGAGCATCCCAGCTCGGATACAAGTCTTCGTCCAGACATTTCAGGATCAAAGCGGAACATGCTATTGTTGCCAAATGCTTTCTTCTTTCGGATTCTACCGTATCGACTTCGATCTCAATGCCTTCGTTATATCGGGAATAGGACGACGCTCCGGAAACGATCTTCCCATCTTTCAGGATCACCATGCCTCTTCCGATTTTCAGGTACTGTTCTTTACTTTCAAATGCAGAGACAAAATCGGCGGTCACGGGACTTTTCAGACACAGATCATAAATGGTGGAATTGATCGGCTTCAGTTCATATTCCGACGGAAGCCTGCCGATTTCTCTTCGAAGCATTTCTCTGTCAAATACCGTGTCCTTTTTTATGGCATATCGGATAACCCTTTTCGCAGAAGGCGTACATTCTTCAATCAATGCCGACCACTCTTCATTTTGCGGGACCAGGATAACGAATCCATCCGGATTGTTGATAACCAATTCTCTGTCGGGCACTCCGGCAAAGAATCCGAAGCATCCGACAAACGCAAATGCCGACACGGGGTTTGCGGTGTCCGTGACATAGATCTTGCCCATGACATTTTGCAGACAGGAGTATATCAGTGTTTCCTGCCAACCCGCAAACAGTTTTTCAACCTTTGATGTGTCCTTTAGTTCGTATACCAATGTTATCACCTCTTGTAAAAAACAAAGTCAAAATGTTCAATCTGTCCCGCTCTGTCGCAAAAACAAGTATCCCCGCAAAATATGAAAAGGTTGACCGTACCCACAGGAAAACGCCCGAAGAAGTCTTGGCTTCTTCGGGCGCTCTCAATCGTTTTACTGCTCCACTCAATATGAGCGAATATTTTTGTATATCAGCCGGTGATACCCGAACGCTCGATACCTTGTACCATGTACTTCTGACAGAACAGGTAGATGATCAGCAGAGGTGCGATAATCAGCAGTCCGCAGGTGTTCCGGATGGCGGCTGAGTACAGCTCGCCGGCGGCATAGTCAACATCCAGCGTCTTGGGGACCTGAATGATCTGCGGCAAGAGCTTGATTCCGTTCTTCGTAGAGGTGAAGAACAGCGTGGAGTAGAAGTTATCCGTCCACTGCCAGCTGAAGGCAAACAGGAAGACCGTAATCATCATGGGAATGGACAGCGGCAGGATGATCTGAATGAAGGTCCTGAACACGCCCGAACCGTCGATGTACGCCGATTCCTCCAGCTCGTCGGGAACGCCCCGGAAGAACTGCCTCATCATAAAGATGTACAATCCGTTCTTGAACGCCAGACCCGTTACCGACAGGATCATCAGCGGCCAATAGGTGTTGGTCAGCTTGATCGTTCCGATGCCTATGAGGTCAAACAGTCCGTAGATGTCGAAGTAGTTGAACTCGGTGAAGAGCGCCAGCTTCAGCATCTGGTGAGGAACGACCATGGTCAGCATGACGCAGGCAAACATCAGCTTGTTGCCGCGGAACTTATACTTACCGAAGCCGTATCCGACGACACAGCAGATGAAGGTCTGGATCAAACCGCAGGCCAGTGACAGGAATGCGGTATTGAACATCGCTTCAAAGTAGCTGTTTTCACGGATGATCTGTTTATAGGTTTCCAGTGTGGGATACTTAGGAATCAGCTTAACCGTTGCATCAACGAAGTCCTCACGGCTCATGAAGGAGGAGGCAATCTTCGTAATGAAGGGGTAGATGATGACATAGCTGATACCCAGAAGCAGCAACAGTCGGAAAATCTTGAAGATTACCTGACCGAGGAAGTGGAAGGACAGATACTTGATTCTGAATCTGGTCCATGCGGAGGTACGCTCGAATTCGACACGAATTTTGTTTTTGGATTCCTTCAGTACCTTCGGCTTAGTTTCTTGTGCATTCATCGTTGTTTACCTCCTTAGTCTCTTCTCTGATAGAAGATATACATTGACAGAACGCCCGAAACGATACCGATAATGGCAAGGACGATCACAAAGTAAATCCATCCCATCGCCGTCGCACGAACCGTACCCTGCGCACCGCCATTGCTGTACTCGTTCAGAATATACGCCATGACTTGCGAGTTGGTGGTTGATGTGAAGGAGTCTATGATGGTATAAATGGTATTTACAAGGATCATAGGGCTGATCATCGGGAAGGTAATCTTCCAGAAGGTTTCCCATGAGGTTGCGCCGTCAATGGAGCAGGACTCGTAGATAGCGGGAGAAATCGACTGCAGACCGGCAAGGAAGATCAGCAGCTGAACGCCGGAGCGGTTGATGATGTTGTACACATCGTTAACCAGCTGGACGATGTACTGAACCAATCCGGTTCCAATCTTCATACCCTCGAACAGGAGCGCCACATCCGCCGCCGATATGATATCGCTTGCGGAT